>NZ_JAJNRD010000016.1:0-56770 GCF_022228055.1 Halorhodospira sp. 9621 | reverse complement strand
CCCCCCCGGGGGGGGGGGTGGGGGGGGCCCCCCCCCGGCCCCCCCGCCCGGGTACCCCGCGGGGGCCCGCGGCGCCGAGGTTCTTGAGGATGGGGCTGCCGTGCACGCCCTGTCCGTTGGCCGTCAGAGCTGGTCGGGCTCGGAGCGGGAAGATGCGCAGCTCATCGAGCCCCGGGTCCGCTACGGGTTGCCCGCCGGCTACGAGATCGGTCTCTCCGCCAACCACCGGTCGCAGGGCGATGACGGCAATGGCCTGCGCCACTTGGCCCTGGAGGCGGCGACGCCGCTGCGCCGGGAGCCGGGCGCAGCGGACATCACCCTGGCCGGCTACGGCACCGTCGCCCCGGCCGACGGCGACTCGGGCATCGGCAGCGGCAGCCACAACCTTGGTCTCGGCTTGCACCTGAGCGACGACCTGGGCGCCACGCGGCTGCACAGCAGTGTGGCGGTGGAGCGGGCCGATGTGGCGGAGATCGACGGTCAGCCCGGCTACCGCGCCGTCAACCGGCTGCGCTACGGGGCCCGCGCCGAGCACCGCGTGGCCGCGTCCCTCGATCTCACCCTGGAGGCGGCCGCCGTCTACGGGGTCAGCGGCGACGAGGTGCAGAACCAATTCGGGCTCGCCCTGCGCCCCGGGGTGCGCCTCCACCTTGGTCCCACCATCGATCTTGCCCTCAGCGCCGGGCGTGATCTGCCGGACAGCGGGGTCGAGCCCACGAATACCGTGACGGCCCAGCTTACCCACCGCCCGCAGCCGGCGCCGTCGCGGCGCGAGCTGGCGGCACGGGTCGAGCACCTGGAAGCCGCCCACGCCAGCACCCGGGCCCGGGCCGCCATGGAGGCCGGCCGGGCCGACGAGCAGCGCGAGCGGATCGAGCTGCTGCGCCGCCGCGCCGGGCAGCTCGACGTCGAGGTCATCAACGCCTCCGGCGAGGTGGGAATGGGTCGGGCCATGGCGGATCGCGTACGGGAGGAAGGGCACTACGTGGTGCGCGTCCAGGACTCGGCGCACGGCCGTGATGGCCAGCAGACCACGCACATCCGCTACCGTCCCGGCCACGGTGAGCAGGCCGTCGCCCTGGGCGAGTCCCTAGAGCGGATTCAGGAGGTGACCGAAGGGGATCTGCCCCGCGGGGCCGATGTCCGCATCCTGGTGGGCCGGGATCAGCGCGAACCCCTGGGGCACGGTGCAGAGGAGGATGGATCGTGAGCCGCCGTCGCAGTCTGTATCTGGCCGGCGCCCTGGCGGTGGCCGCCGCGCCCGCCGCGGCGCTGGCGGCGGCCCCCGGCGCCGCGGTGAGCCCGGGGTTCACCCTGGGTGCCACCAGCCATCCCCACGCCTTGGGCAGTCTCGCCAACCCGGCCGGCGCCGCCGCCCGACCCGGGCAGCGGCACGTGGGGCTCGGCTCGGTGAGCGCCGGGGCGGAGCTGGGTCCGGTGGACGGTTTCATCGACCGACTGGACGATGCCCTAGCGGCGGATCTTGACGATGAGGACGAGTTCCTTGAGTTCATCGATTTCTTCGAGGCGGCCGTGGAGGACGGTTACCTCAAGCTCGGCGGCGCCGCCCAGCTCCCGCTGACGCCGGTGGTCGTTCCGCTGAGCGGGGAGCGCGGCGACGCCCTCACCGTGGAGGCCCGCGGCTCCGGGCAGGCGCGGCTGGGGCTGCTCTTCGACGACGGCGGTTTCCCGGACGCCAATTGGGATTCGGACGACGCCGAGGTGGCCTTCCAGATCCAGGATGCCACGATCCGGGAGCTACGCTTGGGGTATGCGCGCCCGCTGGTCGTCCGCGAGCAGGGGCGACTGGTGGGCGGTGCCCGGCTGAACATGATCCAGGGCGAGCTCTCCCAGGCGGTCATCCCCTTCGACGAGGTGGAGGATGACGACACCGCCGATGTCCTCGATGACGCCCTGCGCGACGACACCGAGGCCACCACGCGGCTCGGCGTCGACCTTGGCGCGCTGTGGGTGGCCGAGCGCTGGCAGGCCGGGGCGACGTTGCGCAACGTCAACGAGCCGAGCCTCGACTACCGGCGCATCGGCACGGACTGCGATGACTACGATACGGACAGCACCGCCCGGTCGCGCTGTGATGCCGCCGCGCAGTTCATCGACAGCGGTGAGCTGGAGGCCCGCCCGGACTACACCCTGGAGCGGCAGCTCGGTCTCGAGGGCGCCGTCTACACCCCGGACCGGAGCTGGGTGGTGGCCGGCTCGCTGGACGCCAACGGCGTGGAGGACGCCTTTGGCGACGACCACCAGTGGGCCACGGTGAGTGTTTCGGCCGCCCCGCCCCAGGGCTGGCTGCCCGGTGTGCGCTTCGGCTACCGCAAGAATCTCACCGGCTCCGAGCTCGAGTACATCACCACCGGCCTGACGCTGTTCTCGGTCATCGACCTGGACCTGGCCTACGCCCGGGATTCGGTGGAGCACGACGACGAGTCCTACCCGCGCTCACTGATGTTCAGCGTTGGTGCCGGGGTGACCTTCTGAGCCGGTGTTGCGGCGGGGGGTTCCTTGACACGCAGCGCTTCCGGGGCCAGATTGTGCAGTGCGACACGGCGCCCGCGGGCGCCGCGAGCGGCCCGTTGGCAACGTCGAGGAAGCCCCACCATGGTCCACCCCCTGATGCCCGAGTTCGAGGAAGGTGAGCGCGAAGCGCTGACCGTTGATCGCCTGTTCCACGCCGGCCTGGGCCGGATGACCCTCGGGCTGTCGCCGGCGGCGTTGTCGCTGGCCACCTTCGACTGGGCCGTGCATCTGGCCAGCCACCCGGGCAAGCAGTTCGCGCTCATGGACGAGGCGATGCGCAACACCCTGCGCTACAACGCCTACGTCTTTAGTCGCCTGACCGGCACCTGCCCGGAGCCCTGCACCAAGCCGTGGTCCGGGGACGACCGTTTCAGCGCCGAGCAGTGGCACCGTTTCCCCTACGACGTCCTCGAGCAGGGCTTCCTGCTGACCCAGCAGTGGTGGCACAGCGCCACGACGGGCATTCGTGGGGTGAGCCAGCACCACGAGGACGTGGTCAACTTCATGGGCCGGCAGGTGCTCGACTTCTACTCGCCGTCCAACTTCCTGCCCACCAACCCCGAGGTCCTCGACGAGACCCTCAGCCAGGGCGGTGCCAACCTGGTACAGGGCTTCGCCAACCTGCTCGAGGACAGCGAGCGCACGATCAGCGGCCGCGCGCCGGTGGGCGCCGAGCAGTGGAAGGTGGGCGAGAACCTGGCGGTGACACCGGGCAAGGTGGTTTACCGCAACCGGATCATGGAGCTGATCCAGTACGAACCCACCACCAAGACCGTCTACCCGGAGCCGATCCTCATCTGCCCGGCGTGGATCATGAAGTACTACATCCTCGATCTGCGTCCGGGCAAGTCGCTCATCGAGTACCTGGTGGGCAAGGGCCACACGGTCTTCGTCATCTCCTGGAAGAATCCGGGGCGCGAAGATCGCGACCTGGGCATGGACACCTACCGCCGGGACGGTGTCATGGACGCCCTGGATGCGGTCTCGACCATCGTGCCGGAGCGCCAGATCCACGCCGTCGGCTACTGTCTGGGGGGCACGCTGCTGATGCTGGCCGCGGCCACCATGGCCCGCGACGGTGACGACCGCCTAGCCACGATGACCCTGCTCGCCGCCCAGGCCGACTTCACCGAGCCGGGCGAGCTGGACCTATTCATCGACGAGAGCCAGGTCACCTTCCTCGAGGACATGATGTGGGAGGAGGGCTATCTAGACGGCGCCAAGATGGCCGGTGCGTTCCAGCTGCTGCGCTCCAAGGACCTGATCTACTCGCGGCTGATCCACGACTACCTCATGGGCCAGCGCAGCCCGGTCATCGACCTGATGGCCTGGAACGCCGATACCACCCGGCTGCCGTACCGCATGCACAGCGAGTACTTGCGGGATCTGTTCCTGAACAACGACTTCGTCGAGGATCGCTACGACGTCGGTGGTCAGCCGATCCACATCGGCGATATCCAGGTGCCGACCTTTGCCGTAGGCACCGAAAAGGACCACATCGCGCCCTGGCGCTCGGTCTACAAGATCAACCGCTTCCTGCCGCGCGCCGATGTCACCTTTGCCCTCACCCAGGGCGGGCACAACGCCGGCATCGTCACGCCGCCGGGGCATCCCCGCCGCATCTACCGCAGCTTGGCGCGGCGGGTCGGTGATCCCTACGTGCCTTCCCATGTCTTTCTCGAGAAGGCGACGGAGCAGCAGGGCTCGTGGTGGCCGGAGTGGGAGCAGTGGCTGCGCGAGCGTTCGGGCAACCGTGTGGCGCCGCCCGGCGTGGGGCAGAGCGAGGGCTCGTACCAGCCGCTGACCGACGCCCCCGGCACCTACGTGCTGCAGCAGTGAGCCGGGGTGTCTCGATGACGGTGCAGAATTTCCTCTTCGACGAGCTCCACCCCGGCCAGCAGGTGGAGACCACCAGCCGACTCAATCACCAGGATGTGCGCACCCTCGGCGAGGGCCTGTGGCCGGGGACGATGCTGGTCAACGCGGTTTGTACAGAGTTGCCTGGCCCCGGCACCCAGCCGGTGGCCCAGGATCTGATCTACCAGGGCAGTGTCGCCATCGGCGACGTGGTCACCATCACCCTGGAAGTGGTCGAGAAGGATGCCGAGACCGGGCAGGCGGTGATCGCCGCCCGCGCGGTCAAGGACACCGGCGACCCGGTGATCAGCGGACAGATCACCGTGCGCGTGCCCACTGAGCGCATCAACGGCGAGCCGGGCAGCCTGGCCGGGACCAGCAAGGGGCGGCGTCGGCAACTCCACCGCCTGCTGCGCATGGCCGACGACCTGACGGCGATGAGCGTCGCCGTGGTCCACCCGGTGGACGCCCTGGCTCTACAGGGCGCCATGCAGGCGGCAGAGCACGATCTGATGACGCTCACCCTGGTCGGGCCCGAGCACAAGATCCGCACCGCCGCCGACGAGGCGGGGCTGGAGCTGGGGGCAACGCCGATCATCGACGTCGAGCACTCCCACCACGCCGCCGAGACGGCGGTCGATCTGGCCCGCCGCGGCGAGGTCGAGGGGTTGATGAAGGGCTCGCTGCACACCGACGAGCTGATGGGCGCGGTCGTCAGCCGGCAGAAGGGGCTGCGCACCGAGCGGCGCATCAGCCACGTCTACGCCATGGATGTGCCCACCTATCCGCGCCCGCTGCTGATCTCCGACGCGGCCATCAACATCGCCCCCAACCTGGCCTGCAAGCGGGATATCTGCCAGAACGCCATCGAGCTGGCCCACGCCCTCGGCGTGGCCGAGCCCAAGGTGGCCATCCTCTCGGCCACCGAGTCGGTGAACCCGGAGATCCCCTCGACCCTCGACGCCGCGGCGCTGTGCAAGATGGCCGACCGGGGGCAGATCACCGGCGGTCTGCTCGACGGCCCGCTGGCCTTCGACAACGCCATCTCCGAGAGCGCGGCGCGGACCAAGCGCATCCACTCGCGGGTGGCCGGCAACCCGGATATCCTTATCGCGCCCGATCTCGAGTCCGGCAACATGATGGCCAAGCAGCTCTACTACCTGGCTGATGCCGAGGCGGCGGGGATCGTTCTCGGCGCCCGGGTGCCCATCGTGCTCACCTCCCGGGCCGATGACGTCATCGCCCGGCTGGCCTCCTGCGCCATTGCGCTGCTGGTGGCTGACCGCCAGCGCCGCGGTCTGGCTCACCTCTAGCCGGAGGCGGCCCGATGCCCGACGACGCCATCCTCGTCCTCAACGCCGGCTCTTCCAGCGTCAAGTACGCGGTCTACCGGCACGGGGATGAAGACGCCCTGACCCTGCACCTGCGTGGCCAGGTGGAGGGGATCGGGGCCGCGGCACGGCTGCACGTGGATGATCTGCAGGGGGCGGTCGCCACCCGCGAGCTGCGGGCCGGTGCCGACCACGATGCGGCGCTGTCGGCCGTGCTCGACGCGGTTCGCGCCCATCTGGGCGAGCTGAATCTGGTGGCCGCCGGGCACCGCATCGTCCACGGTGGCCAGGCGCACAGCGCGCCGGTGGTCATCGACGCGGCGGTGCTCGAGGCCCTGCACCAGCTCGAGCCCCTGGCGCCGCTGCACCAGCCGCACAACCTGGCCGCTGTCGAAGCGGTGCGCCGGGTGGCGCCAGAACTGCCCCAGGTGGCCTGCTTCGATACCGCCTTCCACCGCACCCAGCCGGCGGTCGCCCAGCGCTTCGCCCTGCCGCGTGCCTACGAGCAGCGTGGCGTGGTCCGCTACGGCTTCCACGGCCTCTCCTACGAGTACATCGCCGCCCGCCTGCCGGAATACGATCCGGCCGCCGCGGCAGGGCGCACCGTGGTCGCCCACCTGGGCGCCGGCGCCAGCCTCTGCGCCCTGGCCGGCGGGCGCAGCGTGGCCACGACGATGGGCTTTACCGCCTTGGACGGTCTGCCCATGGGGCAGCGCTGCGGCAACATCGACCCCGGGGTGATCCTGCACCTGCTCCAGCAGGAGGGGATGACGGCGGCGGAGGTCGAGCGCCTGCTCTACCGCGAGTCCGGGCTGCTGGGCGTCTCCGGGCTCTCCGCCGACATGCGCGTGCTCCTCGACAGCGACGACCCGGCCGCCGAAGAGGCGGTGGATCTCTTCTGCCACCGTACGCTGCGCGAGATCGGTGGCCTGGCTGCGGTCCTCGGCGGGCTGGACGCTGTGGTCTTCACCGCCGGGATCGGCGAGCACGCCACGCCGGTGCGCCGGCGCATCCTCGAGGGGCTGGCCTGGCTCGGCCTGGAGCTCGACGGCGCCGCCAACGAGGCCGGTGGACCCCGGCTGACCGCGGCGGGCAGCGCCCTTCGCGCCTGGGTTATCCCCACCGACGAGGAGCGGGTCATCGCCGCCCACACCGCCCGCCTGGCCGCCTGAGGCGGCGCTCGCCGCCGCCGGGTCGGGGGATGTACAATGGCCCGACGCGAAGAAAGGCAGGGCCGATGAGCGATCGCTACCCGGAGACGCTCCACCGCAGCACCGTTGCCCGCTCGCGGCTGTTTCGCATCGAGTCGGTGGGGCTGCGCTTTCGTAACGGCGTCGAGGTGGAGTACGAGCGACTGGGGGGCAGCGCAGCCGGGGCGGTGCTGGTGGTCCCGGTGAACACCCGTGGCGAGGTGCTGCTCATCCGCGAGTACGCCGCCGGCACCGAGTGCTACGAGCTGGGGCTGCCCAAAGGCCGCGTGGAGCCCGAGGAGGACCCGCTGCGCGCTGCCAACCGCGAGCTCATGGAGGAGGTCGGCTACGGCGCCGAGCGGCTCACCGTGCTGCGCAGCGTCACCCTGGCGCCCGCCTACTTCAGTCACCGCACGCAGCTCATCCTCGCCGAGGGGCTCTACGAGCATCCCCTGCCCGGTGATGAGCCGGAGCCGATCGAGGTGGTGCCCTGGCCGCTGGAAGAGCTGGAACGGCTCCTCGGGCAGGCCGATCTGACCGAGGCGCGCTCGATTACCGCGCTGTTCCTGGCGCGGGATCACCTGGCGGCGCGCACGGCGTAATGCGCGCCCGAACGACACGGAAGGGATGATGGCAGAGCAACAGTGGCAGCGCTGGCTGGCGCCGGTGCAGGAGATCGCCGAGCAGGCCGGTGAGCGCATCATGGCGGTGTACCGCACCGCCGACTTCGAGGTGGAGGCCAAGGCGGACGACAGCCCGTTGACCCGGGCCGACCAGGCGGCCCACGACGCCATCCGGGCCGGGTTGGGCGGCCTGACCCCCGATCTGCCGCAGCTTTCGGAGGAGGGCGAGGACATCGAGCCGGCCGAGCGCGCGGCGTGGGGGCAGTACTGGCTGATCGACCCGCTGGACGGCACCCGGGAGTTCATCAAGCGCAACGGTGAGTTCACCGTGAACATCGCGCTGGTCGACGGCGGTCGCCCGGTGCTCGGCGTGGTGCACGCCCCGGATCTGGGGGTGACGTGGGCGGCTGCGGCAGGCGCCGGTGCCTGGCGCGAGGCCGGCGGAGAGCGGCGCGGCATCCGCACCCGGGCGGCCGAGCCGCCGCTGACCGCCGTGGTCAGCCGCTCCCACCGCGAGGCGGCGGTGTCCGATATCCTCGCCCGGCTGGGCGATTACCGCGAACTCTCGGTGGGAAGCTCGCTGAAGATCTGCCGCATTGCCGAGGGCGAGGCCGACCTGTACCCGCGCTTCGGGCCCACCTGCGAGTGGGACACCGGTGCGGCGCAGTGCGTGCTGGAGGCCGCCGGCGGTCGCCTGATGGACGTCGGCGGGGACCCGCTGCGTTACAACACCGGGGCGTCGCTGCTCAATCCCGATTTCATCGCCGTGGGCGACCCGGCCTACGACTGGGCGCGCATTACCGACGGCCTGCCCTGGGAGGCGCGACGCTAGGCCGCCAGCGGGGTACTTGTGATTGTGGAGTCTCACCCGCATCATTAGAGGATCATAGCCTGTCCCGTAGCGGAGGTAACCGGAATTGGCCGAGTCCATGGCCCCCTTGGAAGAGGTGGAAGCGCAGCTGACCCGTATCAGCCACTGCGTCGCCGAGGCGGTGGCGGCGGTCTGCAGCGACCCGGGCGCCTCGCCGGTGCTGCGGGCGGTGTTCGAGGAGCTGCTGCGCAAGAGTGAGGCGACACTCAACTGCGTCGAGTGTCAGCGCTTGTGCTGTTTCCGCGCCCGGGTGATCGAACTCGAGCAGGCGGCGGATTCGGCACGCGCCGCAGCCATCGCCGACGAAGGCGCCGGCGAGCAGACCCAGGAGCGGATCCTCGCCGCCCACGACGCCCTGCGCGACCTCAAACAGGTGGCAGAGCGTGGTCTGCGCTGCTGCGAAGCGCTCGGCGCCTGCCAGCGCAGTTGACACGCTGGCCGAGGGCCGCTATTTTCCGTCCTACTACAACCGCGCGTCGCGCACCGGCTCTTTTGGCAGCGCAGCGCCCAATCCCGCATTCGGCCCCCTTGTCGGGATCCTCGGTTCCAATCAGCGAGCGGTTTCCAATTTTCCGAGCCTCGCGCAGCGGCTCCGCCCATATCGACGCAATCGAACCTGGAGGTCTTCTACCGTGAGCGACGCAATCGTGCACGCCACCGACCAGAATTTCGAGCAGGAAGTGCTTCAAGCCAGCGTGCCGGTGCTGGTGGATTACTGGGCCGAGTGGTGTGGCCCGTGCAAAATGATCGGCCCCATTCTCGAAGAGATCGCTGCCGATTACGGCGACCGCCTCAAGGTGGTCAAGCTGAACATCGACGAGAACCCGGAAACGCCGCCGAAGTACGGCATCCGCGGGATCCCCACGCTGATGCTGTTCAAGGGCGGGAACGTCGAGGCCACCAAGGTCGGCGCCCTGTCCAAGTCCCAGCTGACCGCGTTCATCGACAGCAACCTGTAGCGAAACCGCCGCGGCGCCGCCCCCGGATGCAGTCCCGCGCTACCGCGCCCCTGCGGACCTCCGGCGGGACGGCGCCCCCGTGACCCTCCCCACGCCGAAGCGAACCATGAATCTCACCGAGCTCAAGAGAAAGCCAGCCACCGAACTCCTGGAGATCGCCCAGTCCATGGGCATTGAGGGCACTGCCCGCTCCCGGAAGCAGGACATCATCTTTGCCATCCTCAAGGCCCACGCCAAGAACGGCGACTCCATCTACGGCGACGGCGTCCTCGAGATCCTCCAGGACGGCTTCGGCTTCCTGCGCTCCGCCGATGCCTCGTACATGGCCGGGCCCGACGATATCTACGTCTCGCCCAGCCAGATCCGGCGTTTTGCGCTGCGTACCGGGGACACCATCACCGGCAAGATCCGCCCGCCCAAGGATGGCGAGCGCTACTTCGCGCTGCTCAAGGTTGACCAGATCAACTTCGAGCCGCCGGAGGCGGCCAAGAACAAGGTCCTCTTCGAGAACCTGACGCCGCTCTTTACCCGCGACCGCATGCGCATGGAGCGGGGCAACGGCTCCACCGAGGACCTCACCGCCCGCGTCATCGATCTGGTCGCCCCCATCGGCAAGGGCCAGCGTGGCCTGATCGTCTCGCCGCCGAAGGCCGGCAAGACGATGATGCTCCAGAATGTCGCCCAGAGCATCACCTACAACTACCCCGAGTGCTACCTCATCGTCCTGCTCATCGACGAGCGGCCCGAGGAGGTCACCGAGTTCGCCCGCTCGGTGCTCAGCGCCGAGACCGTCTCCTCCACCTTCGACGAGCCGGCCTCGCGCCACGTCCAGGTCGCCGAGATGGTCATCGAGAAGGCCAAGCGCCTGGTCGAGCATAAGAAGGACGTGGTCATCCTGCTCGACTCCGTCACCCGCCTGGCGCGCGCCTATAATACGGTAGTGCCGTCCTCCGGCAAGGTGCTCACCGGCGGTGTCGACGCCAACGCCCTGCACCGGCCCAAGCGCTTCTTCGGCGCGGCGCGCAATGTCGAGGAGGGCGGCAGCCTGACCATCCTCGCCACCGCGCTGGTGGAGACCGGCTCGCGCATGGACGAGGTGATCTACGAGGAGTTCAAGGGCACCGGCAACATGGAGCTGCACATGGACCGGAAGATCGCCGAGAAGCGCATCTACCCGGCCATCCACCTCAACCGCTCCGGGACCCGCCGCGAGGAACTGCTGATGACGCCGGAGGAGCTGCAGAAGACCTGGATCCTGCGCAAGCTCCTGAACAACATGGACGAAGTCGCCGCCATCGAGTTCCTCCTCGACAAGCTCAAGGACACCAAGACCAACACCGAGTTCTTCGAGGCCATGAAGCGCACATGACCCTGCCGCGCCGCCGCGTCCGTGCCCCGCTGATCGCCGCCGTGGTGATGGCGGTGGCCGGCCCGGCGTCGGCGCACGGCTACCAGGGTGAGCGCGGATACGACGTGGATCTGCGCATCAGCGGTGCCCACGCCCAGACCGACCTCGACTACGGCAATCGCACCGTCGAGCACCGCACCAGCGGCGTCGGCTTCCAGCTCTTCGAGGTTGGCAACCCGCAGATCCAGCCCGGCCTGTTCGGCGGCTGGATGCGCTCCCGGGTGGACGACCCCGGCAGCCAGGTGGCCGATTCCACCCGCCTCAGCGGCTACTACATCGGCGCCGGCGTGCGCTCGCACCTGTTCCACCGCGAGCCGGTGAGCCTGCTCGGCGAGGTCCGCTACACCTGGCACGACGTCGACGGCAGCAGCAACGGCCGCGAGGTCGAGCGCGAGTGGACCGAGCTGCAGGCGCGGCTCGGGCCGGTGGTGCGCGTCGGCCCGGTGCGCTGGAGCGTGGGCGGCTACCTCAGTGCCATCGATGGCGATCAGTACGTGAATGGTGTACGCGACGGCTTCGAGCAGGAGCGGCTCACCGGCGCCTACACCCAGCTCGATCTGATGGTCGATCGCACCGGCTACGTCGGCCTGCACGCGGACACCGGCGGCAGCGCCGGCGTGCACATGGTCTTCGGCCGCATCTTCTAGCCTGGATACCCGGCGCGCAGCAGGGGTGATTGGGCTATAGTAGGGACTGGTGGAGACCATCCACGAAGCGGCTTTCACCCCGGAGGATCCATGCCCCTGAACCGTTTCCCCGCCCTGCTGGCGGCCAGCGCCTTGGCCGCGACCCTGATCGGTTGCGGCACCACCCCCGACGAGCCGCCCGAGACCGAGCCCGAGGCCGAGGAGCGCCTGGGGCTGCCCGGCTGGTACGTGCAGCGCGAGACGCCGGAGGAGTCCATGGTGGTCTACGGCTTCGGCGTCTCCCAGGCCGAGCCGGACTATCCGGATCAGATGCGCCGCCAGGCGCGCACCAACGCCGCCGCCGAGATCGCCGAGCAGCTGACCCAGACCATCCAGGCGCTCAACAGCGAATACTTCGACCGTCAGGACCTGGGCCGTGACGAGGAGGGCGCGCGCACCCGGCAGCAGCTGCAGCAGAGCACCGAGCAGTGGATCGACCAGACCCTGGTCGGCGTGCAGGTCAAACGCACCGACGTCACCGAGGACGGCCGCTGGGTGGTGATGTCGCAGTACGATCTGGAGCAGGACTTCGACGCCTACTTCCGCGCCATCGGCGCCGAGGACGACGATGGGCTGCGTTCGGATCTGCGCGGCGCCGCCGAGAACCACCTGGACCGGCTGCGCGAGCGGGTCAACCAGTAGGGGGCACCATGCGCCGTGGCCGGACGTTGTTGATCCCGCTGCTCGGCGCGCTGCTGCTCGGCGGCTGTGCCGAGCGGGTTGAGCGCAGCGCCAGCGAGCGGGCCGCCGAGCGCGCCCTGGAGGAGGCCGAGACCCGCGAGGAGCGGGAGCAGGCCGAGCAGGATCTGGAACGGGCCCGGGACGAGCATCGCGACCGCATGCAGCAGCGGTGACGGGGGCTCCCGTGCCGGGCCGCCTGCCACGTTTCGCCGCCGTCCTGCTGCTGGTTGGCGGGATGGTGCTCGGCGGCGGGTGTGCCTGGCTCGGCGATCGCCACCCCGATGCTGCGGAGTTGCGCGAGCAGGGGCGGGCGGCGGCGGAGCCGGGTTACACCTACGGGCACGGCACCGGCGAGACCCCCGAGGAGGCACGCCAGTCGGCCCTCTACGAGATCGCCGGTGAGGTGGTCACCGCCGTGCGCGGCGAGCAGCGCGAGGTCTTCCGCAGCCTGCAACGCCGGGGTGAGGTCGCCGGGGACGAGGTGGAGCGGGACACCGAGCTGGAACTTACCGCCACCGTGGCCTCGGTGAGCCACGTCGCCCTGGAGGGTGCAAGCGTAGTGGCCGAGCAGCGGGTGGCCGAAGGGTGGTACGTCCGGGTTCGCCTGCCCGATGGGCGCATGGATCGGCTGCGCGCCCAGGCCCGGCGCAACGCCCCGGCCATGGCGCAGTTCGAGCTCACCGAGGCGGTGCCCGAGGACCGCCCCGGGCAGCGCTTCGCCCGCGCGGCGCGGGGCCACCAGACGGTGGTGCGCACCGGCGTGGGCGATGAGCGACTCTACAGCCCCCGCCTGGGCGAGACCACCTTCGCCGCCTACTTCGAGGAGACCGCCCGGGAGGCCGCCGCGCAACTGCAGGTGATCCCGGTGGTGACCGACGGCGAGGTCCGCTTCGTGGCCGTGGACCGCCACTCCCTGCGCCCACAGCCCAACCTCAAGCTGCGCATCGGCGGCATGACCCTGCTCACCGACGACAACGGCCGGACAGCGGCGCGCAGTCTGCGCGGTCTCGGTGGCGAGATCCGCGTCCAGGTCCTCGGTGCCCCGGATCAGCCCGCCGGACTGCCCGCCCAATTCTGTTGCCTGGTGGCGTTGCAGCCGGAGGCGTGGGCGGACGCCGAGCAAGCCACCCTCTACCTGCACACCCAGCCCGCCGGGGCGGTGGTGCGCATCGACGGGCGCGACTACGTCACCCCGGCGCGGGTGCCGGTGCGTCCAGGGCAGCGCTACCGCATCCGGGTGCTGGACACCGCCGAGTACCGCGGCGAGACGGCCACGGTGGAAGTCGGAGAGCGGAGTCCGGCGGCCTACTTCTCGGCCCGCCTGACCGAGCGCCAGTACGGCCACCTGGACCTGCGTGCCGCCGGCCGGCACAGCGTCATCCGCCTGGACAGCCACGACCACCAGGAGCCCGGTGCCATCCGCCGCCCCGCCGAGGCGGGGGCGTACACGGTGCGCGTCACCCGGAATGACCCCGACTACCAGGACGTCGTCGATGAGCTGGTGCTGCGCCCGGACCAGCGCATCGAGCGCCGTTACAAGGAGCCGCGCTACCGCCACCCCTACCACTACGGCTGGCGCTGGGGCGTGAGCGTGGGCAGCCTTGGCGGCGAGCCCTACGACAGCTACCGCCTGCCGGGCAGCGACGGCGGGGTCGATTACAGCGACCGCCCGGACGGCTTCGATGGGCTTACCCGGGTGGAGCGCGACGGCGAACTCAACGTCCACTTCGGCGTTCAGGGGCAGTACTTCGCCGATCGCCTGCCGGTTACCGCCAGCGGCAGTCTCGGTCTGCGCAGTGTGAGCTACCGGGTCGAGGACGTTGCCGGTCAGCGTGCTGATGTCGATCTGGACACCGTGCAGCTGACCATCGGCGCCGGGTTGTGGCGGCCCCTGGGCGAGACGGGCGTGGGCTGGCTCACCGCCAACCAGGCGTGGGAACGCAGTCGCTGGGACGACGACGAGAGCGCGGTCCCCATGCCCGGCGGGCGCAGCTCCAATCGCTACCCCTTCCTCGAGCTGGGCGGGCAGTGGGGACCGTGGCTGGTCAGCGCGCGCATCGCCGCCGGCGGCGAGGGCCTGCGCCCGCTGCTGCTCGTCGGTCTGGGCGGCACGGCCATGGAGCGCGGCTACCGCCTGCCCGCCGAGGTCGAGGCGCGCCCCGGCACCCACTTCGATTAGCAGCCCGATCTCGAGACAAAAAAAGGGCGCCCGAGGGCGCCCTGGAGTCAGACAAGGCCCCGGTTGCACCCGGGGCTTCTTGTTGTGCGGGTGAGGACCGCTTTAGAAGTGGTGATGGACACCGAAGGAGGTTACCGTACCGTCCTCGCCAAGCCCCACATCGGTAGTCGTCGCACTAGTGGCGTAGGAGTGCGGCGCCACATTAGCTTGGTCGTCGTTGTCGAACCAAACCAGGTTGGCGTAGAGCTTGGTCTGCTCGGCCAGCTGGAAGTCGTACCCGACGGCCATCATCAGGGTGTCGGAATCACTTGCATCGGCCAGGTGCTGGGCCAGCTGCGCCTTGACGGTGCCGCGGTTGGTTACATCCATGTCGCCGCCAAGCCACACCGCGTTGTTGTCTTGGTCGTCGGCATCGTTGCTTGCGGCCAACCCGCCGCCGCCAATCCGCATGCCACCAAAGTCGTACTCAGCGCTTCCGACGAGGGCACTCATATCGTCGTCTGCGGTGTAGTGCCACTGGAAGAAGGTGGCCTGCACGGACAGCGGCCCCTCGTTGTAGGTGCCGATAGCCATGAAGTTGTGTTCCTGGTCACCGGCATCGTTGATGTGCGATGGGTGGACGGTGAGGCTTGCACCGAAGGCGCCCAGATCCGGCGTGGTGTATTGCACCGCATCTTGGGTGTCGTTTACTGCATTATCTGGGTTGGCTTCATCGGTCTCGTATTCGGTAAAACCTGCGCGGCCAGGGTTGGCCGGGAAGCCATCTCCTGCCACAGGGTTCACAGCCGCGGAAATCACGTTGCCCGGATCACCCGCCTGCAACGGGAAGAAGTTACCCGGACCGTAGACCACGTTGTTCAGCCACGGCAGGCGACCGTAGCGGAGTTCGCCCAGCTGCTCGTCTCGGAGGCCGACAAAGGTGTCACGGAGGCCACGATCCGCATCGAGGATATCCTCTTGCAGGCTTTGGAAGTCGTGCCAATGGATCGCCTGCTCGAGTTGATAAAACGCCTCGACGCCGGTATCGAGCCCTTTCTCGCCCCGGATGCCGATCCGCGAACTGTGGTCGTGGAGGGTCAGGCTGCCGCTGTCGCCGTCCACGTTGTCGTAGCCCTCGTTGTCCAGCGAGGTGTGAACCTGGCCGTAGAGGTCGAACCAGCCCATGCCGTCGTCGTGGCTGTCGGCAAGGACGGCCACCGGGGCGGCCATGGCGGTGGCCGTCGCCAGGGTGATGAGTTGCTTCTTCATAGGGGGTGCTCCTCGTCTTCTTCTGAGCTTCTGCTTTTGTCGTTCTGTCAGCCGGGGCCGCCGTTTCCGCGAGCCGGTCCCTCACCAATCGTTGTCGGCCGGTGCCGGCGATGCTTGAGTGCCCCCGCGTCACGGGCTCCGTTGAGCCTTCTCAAGCGGCTCAGCGGATACGCCACCTTTTACACGATGGCCGAGGATCGGCGCAATACGTCCGGTGGGGAGTGGCGCAACATTTTCAATAAGTTTCGCAGGCCTCTTGCAGTAGTGGTTGAAGGCGTGCGCGGCTTCGCGGCACCCAAGTCCCTGACGTCACTCCGCCTCGCCCCGGGCGGCGCGGTCCGTGGCCTGGTAGAACACCCCGCGCTCCTGCACCACGGCGGTGATTTGCCCCTCTGCCTCCAGGGTGGCCAGGCGTGCGGTCACCTCGTCGGTGGGGAGGCCGAGCAGGTGCGCCAGGTCGTCGGCGGTGCAGGGGCGGCGGGCCAGGGTCGCGAGTACGGTGTTGGAGCCGCCATCGCTGCGGTAGCCCGCCTCGTTGCCGGGGTCCGGGGCGGCGCCGACTACGTGGACGTTCCCCAGCCCCCATTCGGCGGCGATTCGCTCCAACTGCTCGCGCGGGGCGGGCTGTAGGTCGGTCTCGGTGCCGGGGCGGTCAAGGGTATTGAGCTGGATGCGGTCGGCGCGGATGCGCACCAGGGCCTCGCGCAGGGCGGCCAGGTCCTCGGGGTGGTCGTTGTGGCCGGGGAGGATCACCACCTCCAGCCAGATGGCCCCGCTGAAGCGGTCGCGGAAGGCCACCAGGCCGTCGAGCAGTGGCTGCAGGCGCACCCGCGGCGAGGGGCGGTCCATGCGCCGGAAGGTTCGCTCGGTGGCGGCATCCAGCGACGGCATGACGACATCGGCGGCGGCCAGCTCGGCGCGCACCTGCGGGTCGTCGATCAGGCTGGCGTTGGTGATCACCGCCGTGCGCGCCTGCGGCGCGCGCTCGCGGATGAAGGCCAGCACCTCGCCCAGGTGGCTGTTGAGGGTGGGTTCACCGGCGCCGGAGAAGGTGAAGAAATCCGGCGGGCGGTGGTGGGCCAGGTAGTGCTCGAGCTCGGCGGTCACCGCCGCCAGCGGCACGTAGGCGTCGCGGGCGACGGTCAGCCGGGTGGTGCGGCCGCACTCGCAGTAGACGCAGTTGAAGCTGCACACCTTGTGCGGGACCAGATCCACGCCCAAGGACATGCCCAGACGGCGGGAGGGGACGGGGCCGAACAGGTACTGGTACACGGCGCCTCCGGGTGTTAGCCGTCGCGGCGGGTCAGGGTGCGGAAGGTCAGGCGGTAGCCGTCTTCCTCGGCCTCGTCCCGGGCGGTCTCCCGCCAGTCGTCGCCCAGCGCCGGGAAGGTGGTGTCGCCGGGCGGGGCGTCATCCACCTCGGTCAGCTCCACCCGGTGGGCGCGGGGCAGGAAGAGCCGGTAGACCGCGCCGCCGCCGAGGATCATCACCTGCTCGCCGCCGGCCGCCGCCTGGGCGCGGGCCAGGGCGGTCTCGGCGTCGGCGGCCACCTCCACGCCTTCGGCGACGAAGGCCGGGTCGCGGCTGAGGATGATGTTGGTCCGCTGCGGCAGCGGGCGGCCGATGGCGGCGAAGGTGCGCCGGCCCATGATCACCGGGTGGCCGCGGGTGATCGCCTTGAAGTGCTGCAGGTCACAGCGGAAGTGCCACGGCTGGTCGCCGTCGGCGCCGATGACGCCGTTGCGGCCGACGATGGCGACAAGGACGATTTCCATGAATCCGTTCCCCGGTGGAAGAGGGTTAATGGTCGTGCAGGCCGAGTGCTCGCCCGAACACGTGCAGGTCGTTGCGGAAGGCGGTTAGTGCGTCGAGTGCGTCGCCTCCGGCCCGGCGCGTTTTCCGCCAGTCGAGTTCAGCGCCGTAGCCCTGGCGGGAGCGATGTCTGAAACCGCGTAGATCGTGGAGCCGCTCGGCGGTCTCCGATGAGAGCAATGGCGGCCGTTGGCTGTCGGCGCCTTCGTGGGCAAGGCGGTCAATCAGGCGCCGGTGCCAGTCGCGGCCGGCGGGCGCTTCTCCATCGCAGTGCTCGGCAACGATGTTCAGGACTCGTTCCATCCCGGTGTAGAGGGACTCAACGGCATCGGAGAGCGCCTTCTTATCCCGCCATTCAACATAAGAGTCCGACGGCGGGTCTTCGGGCATTTCCTGGAGCAAGCGTTGCGTGAACCCTTCCTCGCGCTCGAGACGTTCAAGTTCAATCTCGATATCACGCCAGATTGCTTCGGTCACGGGCGGCCTCAAGGAATCGTCGGCGGAGTTCGGGATGACTGACCTCATCGAGATAGACGACATCAAACGGGATGCCGGCCATCGTCTCCTCGATGACGCGCTCCAGCCGATACCGCAGCTCCTCGTCGGGCAATCGGATGATCAGGAAGTCGACATCCGAGCGCTCGTGGAATGTGCCCCGTGCCAGCGATCCCGTCACGCGGGCTTCCACTCCAAGCTTCTGAAGGCGTCCCAATGCCTCATGAGCAAGAGGGAGTACGCGATCCCGCGCAGCCTGCGCTCGCTGAGTGCGCAGTCGCCGGTAGTTGGAAGTGTGCTGCGGCTTCGCGGGTGTCTCGGCCATGCTGGCATCCTGAGGTCGCCGTGGGTCGCGCTTAAAACTGCGTCATATCACGCCTCATGATGGCATATCGGAGTTATTGGCTGCAGATTCACACCGCCACCGGGGCGGTCAGCTTGGGGTGGGGGTCGTAGCCCGTCAGCTGCAGGTGCTCGAAGCGCACCGCAAAGAGGTCGGTGACCGCCGGGTCGATGTGCAGGGTGGGCAGTGGCCGCGGCTCGCGGCCGAGCTGCTCGCGAGCCTGTTCCAGGTGGTTGAGGTAGAGGTGGCAGTCGCCGCCGGTCCAGATGAACTCGCCCACGTCCAGGCCCACGTGGCGGGCCACCAGGTGGGTGAGCAGGCTGTACGAGGCGATGTTGAACGGCACGCCCAGGAACAGGTCGGCGCTGCGCTGATAGAGCTGGCAGGAGAGCCGCCCGTCGGCCACATAGAACTGGAAGAGCAGGTGGCAGGGCGGCAGGTTCATGCGCTCAAGCTCGCCCACGTTCCAGGCGCTGACCAGGTGCCGGCGGGAGTCGGGGCGCTCGCGCAGCTGCTCGAGCACCTGGCGGAGCTGATCGATCTCGCCGCCGTCCGCCGCGCGCCAGCTGCGCCACTGGGCACCGTAGACCGGTCCCAGCTCGCCGTCCGGGTCGGCCCACGGCGACCAGATCCGCACCCCGCGCTCCTCCAGCTCGCGGGCGTTGGTGCTGCCGCGGATGAACCACAGCAGCTCTTCGGCCACGCCGCGCCAGAAGACCCGTTTGGTGGTCACCAGGGGGAAGCCGGCCTGCAGGTCGAAGCGCATCTGGTGGCCGAAGATCGACAGCGTGCCGGTGCCGGTCCGGTCGGCCTTGCGGTGGCCGTGCTCCATGACGTGGCGGACGAGATCGAGATAGGCGCGCATCAGCCCGAAGCACTCCTCAGGTTTGGCGGATCACGGAATGTCCCGGACCAGGACCTTCGAGCCCCGGGTCCGGTCGTAGAGCGCCCGCCGCGTGGCCGGTAGGGCCTCCGGGGCGGCGGGCTCGAAGCCGCGTTCGCGGAACCAGTGCTCGGCCCGGGTGGTGAGCACGAACAGCCGGTGCAGCCCGTGGCCGCGGGCCTGCTGCTCCAGGCGGCGGACCAGGGCGTCGGCGCGCCCGGCGCCGCGGTAGTCCGGGTCCACGGCCAGGCAGGCGATCTCGCCGGCATCCTCGGCCGGCCACGGCAGCAGGGCGCCCGTGGCGACTACGGCGCCGTCGCGCTCGGCCACGGTGAAGGCGCTGATCTGCTCTTCGAGCAGCTCCTGGGGGCGGTAGACCAGCGCGCCGCTCTCCTCCAGCGGGCGGATGAGGCCGAGGATGCCGGGGATGTCGTCGAGCCCGGCGGTGCGCAGGGACTCGAAGGGCTCCGGGGCGATCAGCGTGCCCACGCCGTCCCGGGTGAAGAGCTCCAGCAGTAGAGCACCGTCCTGGGTGCGGTCGAGCAGGTGGACCCGGCCGACGCCGCCCAGGCAGGCCTGGTGCGCGCTGTGCAGCAGGCGCCGGGCGTCGTCGGCGAGCCCGCCGGCGTCCAGGCGGGCCCGCGCCTCGCGCGGGGTCAGTTCGCGCACCGGGGCGCCGTCGGCATCGCGCAGCGGCGCGTGGCGGGTCAGGTGGATGAGTTTGTCCGCCGCCAGCGCCTCGCCCACGGCCCGGGCCACGGACTCGGCCGAGAGGTTGAACGCCTCGCCGGTGGGCGAGTAGCCCAGGGGCGAGACGAGGGCGACGTCGCCGTCGTCCAGGCGTCGGCGCAGCGCCTCGGCGTCCACCCGGCGTACCTCGCCGGTGTAGAGGTGATCGATGCCGTCGCGCACCCCCACCGGGCGGGCGGTAATGACGTTGCCCGAGGCTACGCGTAGGCGCAGGCCGGCCATCGGTGAGGTGGCCACGCCGGTGGAAAGGCGCGCCTCGAGCCGGGTGCGCACCTCGCCGATGGCATCGCGCACGCACTCCAGGGCGTCGCCGTCGGTGATGCGCAGGCCGGTGCTGCCCTGGGCGTAGCGCGGTTCCAGGCCGCGGCGGCGCAGGCGCTGCTCCACCTGGGGGCGGGCGCCGGGGACCAGCACCAGGCGCACGCCCAGGCTGGCCAGCACCGCCAGGTCGTGGACCAGGCCGTCGATGCGCGGGCCCTCGACGGCGGCGCCGGGGAAGGCGACGACGAAGGTTCGCCCGCGGTGGGCGTTGATGTACGGCGCCGCGTGGCGGAACCACTCCACGAACTGCTGCGGATCGAGGTCGGCGAGACGCATGGGGGCTCCGCGGCCTACAGGCAGAAGCGGTGGATGAAGCGGCGCAGCAGCGCCACGGTGGGCGCCAGACGCTCGATGGCGATGGACTCGTCGGGCTGGTGGGCCTGCTCGATCTCGCCGGGGCCGAGGACCACCACGTCCATGCCCAGCCGGGCCAGGTAGGGCGCCTCGGTGGCGAAGGCCACGGCACCGGCCGGGTGGCCGGTGACCGACTCGGCGAAGCGCACCACCTCGGCGTCCGCTGGCGTGGCCATGGGCGGATGGGCCGGGAACAGGGGGCGGCGGGTTAGGTGTACGGCGTCGTCGCCGAGGGCCTCGGCCAGGCGCCGGTCGAGTTCCTGCTGCAGTGCCGCCGGATCCATGCCGGGCAGGGGGCGCAGGTCGATGTGCAGCTCCGCCTCGCCGCAGATGCGGTTGGGGTTGTCGCCGCCGCGGATGTGCCCGAGGTTGAGGGTCGGGTGGGCCACGGCGAAGCGCTCGTCCCGGTGGGTGGCGGCCAGTTCCTCGCGCCAGGCGATCAGGGCGTTGAGCACCCGGGTCATGGCGTCCAGGGCGTTGCGCCCCAGGCGCGGGTCGCTGGAGTGCCCGGCCCGCCCCTCGATGTGGAGCGCCTCCATCATCATGCCCTTGTGCACGTGCACCGGGTGGTTGCGGGTCGGCTCGCCGACCACTGCATGGCGTGGGCCCAGGCCCTCCGGGTGGGCGTCGAGCAGGGCGCGCACGCCGTCCATGCCGCTCTCCTCGTCCGCCGTGAACAGCAGGGTCAGCGGTGCCTGTAGCTGCGCCGGGTTCACCTCGCGGGCCGCCTCGACGGCCAGGGCCAGGAACGCCTTCATGTCGGTCACGCCCAGCCCGTAGAGGCGGCCGTCCACCTCGCGCAGGCGCCACGGGTCGCCGGACCAGCGCTGCGGATCGCAGGGGACGGTGTCGGTGTGCCCGCACAGGGCCAGTCCGCCCCGCTCCGGTGCCCGCGCTGGGGCCAGGGTGGCGGTGAGGTTGGTCTTCTCCGGACGGCCGGGCAGGGCCTCGATGCGGCAGTCGAAGCCCAGATCCTCGAGCCAGCCGGCCAGCCGCTCGGTGATGCCACGGTTGCCCTGGTCGTGCTCCGCCTCGACGCTGCTCACCGACGGCTCGGCGACCAGCTCGGCGATCATCTCGTGCAGGGCCGGCAGCGGGGCGGTCACGGCGTTACAGCCCGCCGCCCCAGCTGTCCCGGCGGCGCGGGCGCAGGTGCGGCAGGATCAGTCCGAGGATCAGCCCGCCCACCAGCACGCCGGCGCCGGCCAGGAACCACTCCTGGCGGCTGCGCTCGGCGAGGGCGGAGTTCTGCTCCTCCAGCTGCTCGTTGCGCTCGAGCAGCCGCTCCACCCGCTCCTGGAGCTGTTCGTTGGCCTCGACCAGCTCGTAGCCGTCGCTGGCGGCCTCCAGGTCGGCCTCCAGCTCCTCGATGCGCGCCTCGGCCTCGGCCAGCTCCTCGCTCAGGGCGTCCTTCTCTTCCGCCTGCCCGGTCAGTTCGTCCTCCAGCTCTGCGATCCGCTCCAGGGCGGCGTCGCGCTCTTCCTCAACCCGGCCGATGCGCACCCGGGCCGGCGCCTCGGCCATCAGGAAGCGCTCCTGCACCCAGCCCTCGTCGCCGCGGTTGTCGCGGACGTAGATCCAGTCCTCCAGGGCCGCCTCGCCGAAGCGCTCCTCGGCATCCTCGGGGGGGTCGAGGACCTCCAGGGGGGCGCCAGTGCTCAGGAAGCGCTCGATGGCGTACTGCGAGCCGGCACCGGTGCGGAAGGAGATGCTGATCTCGTCGCCGACATAGGCGGTCTGCGCCGTGACGGAGGTCGCCGGCAGGGCGGTGACCAGCGCGGCGGAGAGGATGACGACGGGGGCGGACTTGATGCGCACGGATGTCGCTCCAGCTTGGCCAATACGATGGCGTCAGTTTAACAAGAAGCAATCGCCGGATGGTGATGGGCATCGGCGCCGCTCCGGACCGGGTGCGATTGCGTGCCGCGCGACAGCACCGCAGAATACCGGGCTTCCTTTCAGGAGGCCCCATGGAGCAGCGACCCGTACTGCGCCTGAAATCCGGCGAGGAGCGGCGGCTGCGCGCCGGTCATCTGTGGATCTTCAGCAACGAGGTAGACACCCACCGTACCCCCGTGCGCGGCTTCGCCCCCGGCGAGCAGGTGGTGGTGGAGGATGCCCGCGGCAAGGCCCTCGGCTGCGCCTACGTCAATCCCAACTCGCTGATCTGCGCCCGGCTGGTCAGCCGCGACGCCAAGGTGTCGCTGGATCGTTCCACCCTGGTCCACCGCCTGCAGGTGGCCCTGTCCATGCGCCAGCGCCTCTTCGCCGAGCCGTGGTATCGGCTGGTCCACGGCGAGGCCGACGGCCTGCCCGGGCTGGTCGTCGATCGCTTCGGCGACTGTTGCGTGGTTCAGCCCAACACCGCGGGCATCGAGCGGCTCCAGGCCGAGGTCCTGGATGCCCTGGCGAAGGTGGTCGGCCCGACGCATGTGCTCTGGCGGGCGGATAACAACGTGCGCGAGCGCGAGGGGCTCGACCGGCGGGTGGAGTGGCTCGGCGCGCCCGGTCCGGAGGAGCTGGAGGTCCGCGAGGCGGGCCTGCGTTTCCAGGTGCCGGCGGTGAGCGGGCAGAAGACCGGCTGGTTCTACGATCAGCGGGGCAATCGCCAGCGCCTGGCGGCCTATGCCGAAGACGCCCGGGTGCTGGACGCCTATGCCTACGCCGGCGGCTTCGCCATCGCCGCCGCTGTGGCCGGGGCGCGCGAGGCGGTGGCCGTGGAGCGCTCCGCCGAGGCCTGTGATCGGATCGCCACCAACGCCGAGCGCAACGGCGTCGCCGACCGGGTGACGGTGGTCGAGGGCGAGGTGAACGACTACCTGGCGGTGGCCCGGCAGGAGGGGGAGCGCTACGACGTGGCGGTGGTGGACCCACCGGCGTTCATCAAGCGCCGCCGCGACCGCAAGGCCGGCGAGCGCGGCTACCGCAGCGTCAACGAGGCCGCGCTGCGTCTGCTCGGCCGCGACGGCGTACTGCTCAGTTGCTCCTGCTCGGCCCACCTGCCCGAGGAGCGGCTGTCGGGGATCCTGCTGGCCGCCGGGCGGCATCTGGATCGCTCGGTGCGCATCCTCGAGCGCGGCGGGCTCCCCGCCGACCACCCGATCCATCCGGCCATCCCCGAAACCGACTACCTCAAGGCGCTGTTCCTGCGCGCCGTGATCGCCACCAGCTTGCCCTGACCCCGGGTACGCTGCACCCTGTGAATCGTGCCCACGGAACCCTGATCAAGCATGCCCATCCCGCTCCCTCCCCGTGAAACCATCCGTGACGACGTCGCCCGCGCCCTGGCCGAGGACGTCGGCGGCGGTGATCTCACCGCCGCCCTGGTGCCGGCCAGCCGGCAGGCCGAAGGCCACGTCGTCGCCCGCGAGGCGGCGGTGCTATGCGGCAGCGCCTGGTTCGATGAGGTCTTCCGGCAGCTCGACCGGGCCGTGGGGGTGCGCTGGCTTCACGGCGACGGCGATTGGCTGGAGCCGGGCACCGAGGTCTGCCGGATCCAGGGGCCGAGCCGGGCGGTGCTCACCGGCGAGCGCACGGCGCTGAACTTCCTGCAGTTCCTCTCCGGGACCGCCACCACGGCGCGGCGCTACGCCGATGCCCTGGCCGGCACCGGGGCGCGGGTGCTCGATACCCGCAAGACGGTGCCCGGGTTGCGAGCCGCTCAGAAGTACGCCGTGCGCGCCGGCGGGGCCGACAATCACCGCTTCGGGCTGTTCGACGCCTACCTGATCAAGGAGAACCACATCGCCGCCTGCGGCGGGCTCACCCCGGCCGTTGAGGTGGCGCGCCTGCGCGCCGCGGGGACGCCGATCACCGTAGAGATCGAGGACCTGGCGCAGCTCGACGAGGCCATCGCCGCCGGCGCCGACGTGGTGATGCTCGATAATTTCGATGCCGACGGCATCCGTCAGGCGGTGGAGCAGGCCGCCGGGCGGGTGGCCCTGGAGGTCTCCGGCGGGGTGGATCTGGACGCCGTGCGCGGTCTGGCCGCCACCGGCGTGGACCGTATCTCCGTCGGTGCCCTGACCAAGCACGTCCACGCCCTGGATCTTTCGCTGCGTCTCGACGCGGCCGGCTGAGCGGGCGCCCGCGGCGTCACCGGGGTGCCCCGGCGTGCGGTTTTCTGTCCGTTGAGCGTATTCCGGCCCGTTGCTAACCTGCGATTAACGGCGGTGCGCAGGAGGCGCGCCCGTGTTCCCGGGGACGTCCTTGATAAGGAGATCCCATGTCGTCGATCCCGGCCTTGAATCCCTCCTGTCTGACCCGATCCCCGGCGGGCCGCCATGCGGCTATCCGAGCGCACTGCGGCCGCGCGCCTCTGCACCCCTATTCCGCGCTGGCGCCCGCCCGGGCTGCGCCCGATCCGGCAGGCGGCGGCGCCTTCCGGCAACAACACCTTTGAGCAAGGAGGTCTACATGCGCAAAGCTTCCCCACGCATTATCGGCGGCTGTGCCCTGGTCGCCGCCGGCGCCCTGGCAGCGAGCCCGGCGGTGGCCGAGCACGGCTTCTTCTTCAACTACAGCCATACGCCGGTCTACACCGCGCTCGACTCGGACGTGGAGGACAGCGATCTCTCCGCCAACGCCTTCGAGTTCGGCACCAGTGTGACCGACGAGCTGCGCGCCGGCGTCTACCACGAGCGCCTGGATGGTGAGGGCGGTAACACCGCCAACATCCAGGGCATCAGTGCCGAATACGGCATGCTCGAGACCGGCGATTTCATGGGCAGTGTCGGCTTCATGGTCGGCAATGGCCGCTCCGACAACGGCAACAGCCTGGTGGCGGACATCTACGGCCGCGCGGCGCTGCTGGCCAACGACCACGCCAACCTGAACGCCAAGCTGGCGTATCGCACCGTGCCGGACAGCGATTTTGCTCAGGATTTCGACGGTGTACCAGCGGGCGACGCCAGTGACATGCACGGCTTCACGCTGAGTGTCGGCTTCGGCGTCCACTTCTAAGACGATCGCCCAAACGCCGCCCCCGAACCGCGGGGCGCGGGTGCGAATGCAGCAGCACAGGCAACAGGGGAGGTTGACCATGCACAAGCATGCCAGGCACACCATCGCCGGCGTGGCCCTGCTCTCGGCCACGGCCTTCGCCGCCTCGGCCAGCGCCGAGACGTTCTTCTTCAAGTACGGCCACACGCCGGTCTACACCGCCTTCGACTCCGACGTCGAGGACAGTGATATCTCCGCCAACACCTTCGACTTCGGCGTCCATCTCAACGAAGACTTCCGCATGGGCGTCTACTACGAGCGGCTGGATGGCGAAGGGGCCGCCAATGAGGATATTCGTGGTCTGACCGCCGAGTACGATCTGGTTGGTGGTGTGGGCTTCGCCACCAGCGTCGGCATGATGTTCGGCCAGGCAGCGGCCGACGCCACGGCTACCGACATCTACGGCCGCTTCGCGCTCGACACCGGCGACACCTCGGAAATGTTCGCCAAGGTCGCCTACCGGGGGACCAATGCCGGCGGCTGGGATGATTTCGGCGACGACGCCGGCGACGACCCGGACGACCTGGACGGCCTCTACTTGAATGTTGGCTTCGGCTTCGGCTTCTGAGGTCGCCCGTGGGTGCTCCACTTCCTTCGCGCTGATTCGGGCGCGCTGATCCCGTGGCCCTGCGGCCACCCCGGCTGCGGGGCCACGGGATCCTTTCTCGCTTCCTGGCTGTCTGCCTGCTTGGCCCGCTTCCTACCGCGGATGTCGGCGCCGCGCTTGCCTTGCCGCGTCGCTCTCCACTAGTCTCCGCCCATGCTCGTCTATCCCGATATCGACCCGGTCGCCATCCAGCTCGGGCCGGTGGCCATCCACTGGTACGGCCTGATGTACGTCGTCGGCTTCCTCGCCGCCTGGGGGCTGGGGCGCTGGCGGGCGCGTCGGCCGGACAGCCCGGTGACCGGGCAGCAGGTGGACGACTTGGTCTTCTTCGGCGCCCTGGGGGTGATTGTCGGCGCCAAGCTCGGCTACCACCTCTTCTACAACCTGGATGGCCTCGCCGCCGACCCGCTCGCCTTGCTGAGGCTCTGGGAAGGCGGCATGTCCTTCCACGGCGGGCTCCTCGGGGTCACCGCCGCGCTGGGGGTCTACGCCTGGCGCTACCGGATCCCGCTGCTGGGTCTGACCGATTTCGCCGCGCCGCTGGTGCCCATCGGCCTCGGCGCCGGGCGGCTGGGCAACTTCATCAACGGCGAGCTGTGGGGCCGGCCCTCCGAGGTCCCCTGGGCCATGGTCTATCCGCCCCTGGGCGACGAGGCGCGCCACCCCTCGCAGCTCTATCAGATGGGGCTGGAGGGGATCGCCCTGTTCGTGCTGCTTTGGTGGTTCTCCGCCCGACCGCGGGCCCGCGGGGCGGTCACCGGTCTCTTCCTGACGGCGTACGGGGGCTTCCGCGCCTTCGTCGAGTTCTTCCGCATGCCGGATGCGCACATCGGCTACCTCGCCTTTGGCTGGCTGACCCTGGGCCAGGTCCTCACCCTGCCCATGATCCTCGGCGGGGTGGCGCTGCTGCTCTGGGCCTGGCGGCGCCCGGGCGCGGCCGCCTGATCCGCCGCCCAGCGCCGGGTTACAATCCCGCCCGGTTGCAACCATCGGTTCCGGCGCGCCGGAGGGGCGCACGGCGCCGGTCCCTACCAACGGTCTTCAAGGAGCACTGCATGGGAGTGATCCGCACGGGGCGTCGGCGCCCCGCATTCGGCTGGCGTCTGCTCGCCGCGCTGCCCCTGCTGGCGCCGGCGGCGCCGTGTATCGCCGGCAATCCGGTGGCGGCCGCAGAGATCGATTGGTCGGTCTACGGCCGTGCCGACGTCAGCGTTGATTACTACAGCGGCGGCGGTTACGCCGCCGGCGACTTGGCTAGCAACTCCTCCCGGTTGGGGCTGCGCGTTGGTCACACCCTGGAGACCGGACTGACGGTCTACGGCCGCCTGGAGCGCACCCTGGACTACAATCGCGGCGACGGCGCCGACCTGGCTCCCCGGGATACCTACTTGGGGCTGACCGGGGCGTGGGGGACGCTGCGGCTGGGCTACATGGACACGGCGGTTAAGGACATCCGCAGCCGCGTGGATCTCTTCGGCAGTCAGTTGGGCAATGCCCGCAACGTGCTGCGCGCTGGCCATAGGCCCCACTTTGATCAGCGCTTTCCCAATGCGGTCCGCTACAGCTCGCCGGAGCAGCCCGGCTGGGGCGTCGACCTGCAGGGGAGCTTCGATTGGGACGAAGAAGAAGACGACGATGAGGCCTTCCCGGCGGACGACAACGAACGCACCGCCGTCAGCAGTGCCCTGCGCTACAGCGGCGAGCGCGTCTGGGTCGCGGTGGGCTACGAGCGGGTGGCCGGCCGCGCGGGAGCGGTGCGCAGTGCTGATGCCCTCCGGCTGGGTCTGGATTGGCAGGCCACCGAGGCCCTGCGGGTGACCGCGCTGGGGCAGGCGACCCGGGATGCCTACGCGGTTGATGACGCTGATTACAGTGACGCCGCTGCCTACGGCGCGGGGCTGCTCTATGCCCTTGAGGACGACCTGGACCTGCGCCTGCAGTACTACACCCTGGACGTGGATGCCTCCGGTCACGGGGCCCGACTGGTCTCCGTCGGCCCGATTTTCCACGCAAGCGAGCGGCTGCGCCTCTACGCCACCGCTACCTATCTGAGCAACGACGACGACTCGCGGTTGGTTCCCTGGGAGGTCGGCCGGACCGCCGGCCCTAGCGGCGAGGATGCGAAAATCGGATCAGGCCGCTCGGCTTGGGCGGTGGGCTCCGGCGTACGCATGGATTTCTAGAGCGGGTCCCGTGGCGGAGCCGCCGCGCGAGGCCAAGCCGCCGGCCCCAACTAGTGTTCGCCGTTGGCCGGTGTCCGCCCGAGCAGGGGCAGCCCCGCCCGATCGGCGATCCGTTTGCGCGCCTCGTCGGCCAGCTGCCGGCGGTCCCGCTGCGCGGCCGGGATGGGGTCCAGGAAGTGGATGTGGACCTCCACCCCGTGTCCGGCCGCCCACCAGGCGCTGTCCAGCATGCGACGCTCCGGCACCAGTTCCCCCAGATCGTCACCGCGGTGGCGCGGACGGTAGCCGATGGCCACCGGCTGCACTGCGGAGTCGGCCTCGTGGGCGGCACGGAACAGCCGCGGGCGGAACGGCTGGATGCCGAATTCGGTGCTGATCCGGCCCTCGGGGAAGAAGATCACGGCATCGCCCCGGCGCAGCCGCTCGGCCATCTCGCCGGCGGCCCGCTGCGCTGCGCCGCTGTGGCCGCGGCCGATGAACAGGGTGCCGAGGTTGCGGGCCACGCGGCCGACAATCGGCCAGTCGCGCAGCTCCGCCTTGCTCAGGAAGGTGTCCGGCACCAGGGCGAACAGGGCAACGATGTCCAGCCAGGAGAGGTGGTTGGCCACCAGGAGGGCGCCGCGCTGCGGGCGACCGTGCCGGTGAAGGCGGACGCGCATCAGGGCCATGAGGATCCGGTTCCACAGGGCCGCCGCGTGGCGCCCGAGCCGCCGCGAGAGCAGGCTGGCCCCGGTGACCCACAGCCCGCCGAGGAGCAGGTGGACGAGGGCCAAGGCGAGGATCAGGGCCGCCCGTACGCGGCGGGCCAAGCTCATTCGCCGTGCCCCGCACGCCGCTCCACGAGCCGGCGGATGACCCGCGAGAGCCCGTCGTTGAGCAGCTCATGGTCGTCGAGCAGCTTGGCCTGCCCGTCGGCCACGGCCGCGGCGAGCGCCTCGGTGCTGCGCTCGAGGACCTTGAAGCCGGCCCGGTTGGCGAAGATCAGCCGACCATCGGCGGTGTGCCCGGCCAGCCGGACGCGCAGGCGCTCGCCCTGTGCCCCGCCGATCTCCATCCAGGTCCCTTCGGGCAGGGCGGCCACCCGGCGCACGTCCCCCTCGCGGTGGCTCGCCGCGGCGGTATCGTCGTTCCTGGCGCTGAATTGGGCCAGCCCCGGATCGCCGCGGGTCAGGCAGTTCAGGTACTCGGCCTCCAGGGCGCGGAGCACCTTGCTGACCTCGAAGGGGTCATGGAGGACCTCGCGCAGGCCGTCGGCCACCTCGTGGAGGAGCAGGGGGATCTCCAAGACCAGCCGTCGGCGCGAGGTGGCATCCGGCGGGGTGTCGACGCTCCAGACCAGGCGCTCCATCACCGCGCAGTGGCGGACCCAGTTCTCAGAGTCCGCGCCGTCGCTCAGGTGGATCAGCAGCAGCAGCCGTGCCCAGGCGTCCCGGATCAGCTGCTCGATGAGTGCCGGCGGCCGGCGCCACTCCAGGCAGCGCTCGATCTCCTCGCTGACCCGCTGCCGGGCCGCCTCCACACGGTCGCGGCTGCGCACGGCGCGTGCTGCGAATCGGGTCTCGTCGGCGACGCTGGTCGCCGCCGACGGCCCGGCGGGGTCCGCCGCGCCGTCGCCGGTGAGCTGCGCCACCGCCTCGCGGTGTAGATCCGGCAGCATGCGGCCCACGGCGTCCCCGAGCGTTTCGAGCACCACCTCCTGTGCCGGGGCGGCGAGCGGCGGGCGTTGCTGGACACGCAGCAGCAGGTCGGCCACCTGCGCTGCGGCCAGCGGGTTGAGCGGCTCGCGCACGCGCACCGTGGGGAGGGCGGCGTCCAGGGCGCGGGTGGTCGGCTCGGTCGTCGCTGCGGTGCGGCTGCGCAGATCGGTCAGAATGCGCGCCGCCGCGCTGTGGTGCGCCGGGGTGGGTGGCGGGTCAACGGCCGCCGGGTCGATGAGCCCGGCGAAGCGGTACTCGAGACCGGCGCGCAAGACCTCTTCCATGTCGTGGCGGTGCAGTCGGACCATCTGCATGTCTTGGCGGTAGGCGTCACCCTGCTCGCCGCCGCCGGCCAGCTCGTGGAGCCGCTCCTGCGCCTCGTGCAGGCCCTGACGCAGCGATCCCACCAGACGGCCCTCGACGTGGCGGCGCAGCCGCTCGATCCGACCGGGGATCGCCCGACCCTGACCGCGTTCGGTGCGGGCGAGGTAGACGACATTGTCCGGGGGGTGCTCGGTCATATCGGCTTCGCTCATGGGTCGGGAGGATACCCGCGACGGGCAGATGTGAGAAGGCGACTCAAGGGGTTACCGGCGCCCCTGCAGCTGCGCCAACTTGTCAGCCCCCGGAGCATCGGGTATCTTCCACAACCGTTGTCTGCCGACGAGACCGTCAGGAGATCGGCCTCGCATGCTTGCTGCAGTACTTTCCGGATTCGTGCTCGCCGCCCTCGTGCCGTGGCTGCAGCCCGTCCTGGGCCGCCGCGCCGGCTGGGCCTTCGCCGCGCTGCCCGCGGTGCTCACCCTCTATTTTGCCACCTTCCTGCCGCAGATTGTCGGCGGCGAGACGGTGTGGATGGAGTACACCTGGGTGCCCGGGCTCGACGTCAACCTGTCCTTTTACGTGGACGGGCTGTCGCTGCTCTTCGCCCTGCTGATCTCGGGGATCGGCACCTTCGTCCTGCTCTACGCCAGCGACTACCTGGATGGCGACGAGCGTCAGCCGCGCTTCTACGTCCACATCCTCGCCTTCATGGCGTCGATGCTGGGCCTGGTGCTCTCCGATAACCTCATCACCCTGTTCATCTTCTGGGAGCTGACCAGCATTACCTCGTACATGCTGATCGGCTACGACAACGAGGATGCCAAGGCGCGGCGCTACGCCCTGCAGGGTCTGCTGGTGACCGTTGGCGGTGGCTTGGCGCTGCTCGCCGGTTTCATCATGCTGGGGATCGTCGGCGACACCTACACGATCTCCGAGCTCCTGAAGCAGGGCGATGTGATCCGCGAGCACGAGTGGTACGTGCCGCTGACCCTGCTGATCCTCCTCGGCGCCTTCACCAAGTCGGCCCAGGTGCCGTTCCACTTCTGGTTGCCGCGGGCCATGGCCGCGCCGACCCCGGTGTCGGCCTACCTGCACTCGGCCACCATGGTGAAGGCCGGCGTCTTCCTGCTGGCCAAGCTGCACCCGGCACTGGGTGACACCACGCTGTGGATGACGCTGCTGCCGCTGGTCGGCGCCATCACCATGTTCACCGGCGCCTACTTCGCCGTGCGCAGCACCGGGATCAAGGGGGTGCTGGCCAACTCCACGGTGATGGCCCTGGGTACGCTGACCATGCTCGCCGGTATCGGTACCGAAGGGGCGATGATCGCCTTCGGCGCCTTCCTGCTGGCGCACTCGCTCTACAAGGGCGCCCTGTTCCTGGTCGCCGGCGCCCTCGACCACGAGACCGGCACCAAGGACGTCCTCAAGATGGGCGGCCTGCGCCACGCCATGCCGAAGACGGCGGTGCTGGCCGCGGTCTCGGCCCTGTCACTGGCCGGCATCCCGCCGCTGTTCGGCTTCCTCGGCAAGGAGCTGATGCTTGAGTCGGTGCTGGAGGCGCCCTACCTCTCGGCGGTGCTGGCGCTGCTGGCCCTGGGCACCGCCGTGCTCGTGGTCATTGTCGCCGGCATCGTGGCCATCCGGCCGTTCTTCGGCGAGCGCACCGAGACCCCGAAGGAGCCCCACGAGGCGCCGCCGGGGATGCTCGCCGGGCCGGCGGTCCTCGGTGTCCTGAGCCTGCTCTTCGGGGTGTTCCCGTTCATTCCCGAGGGACTGATCGGTGCCGTGGCCTCATCGCTGGCCGGTGAGCAGATCTCGGTGAGCCTCTCGCTCTGGCACGGGGTCAATCTGCCGCTGGTCATGTCGCTGTTCGCCATTGCCGCCGGCGCCTTCCTGTTCACCCGCTGGGATCAGGTGCGCGAGGCGATGGCCCGGTACGACTGGCTCTATGAGCGCGGCCCGGAGGCCGGTTACTTCCGCACCCTCGACGCCCTGGTCTGGAGTGCGGACTGGCAGACCCGCGTGCTGCAGAACGGTTACCTGCGCCACTACATCACCACCACGGTGCTGACCACTGTACTTCTGGTCGGTTACACCCTCGCCACCCGCTACGACGGGGGCTTCGGCGCCGGCCTTGAGGTCTACTTCTACGAGTGGATCATCGCCGGTGTGCTGATCGCCTCGGTGCTCTTCGCCTGCGTGACCAACTCGCGGCTGGGGGCGGTGGCGTCGCTGGGCGTGATGGGCTTCACCGTGGCGCTGATTTTCATCCTGTTCAGCGCCCCGGATCTGGGCATCACGCAGATCCTGGTGGAGACCCTGACGGTGATCCTGCTGGTCCTGGTGCTCTTCCGGCTGCCCGGCTTCATGAACTTCTCCACGCCGCAGCAGCGGGTGCGCGACGGCGTGGTGGCCGCGGTGATGGGCGTGCTGGTGACCTCGCTGCTGCTGATCACCATCGATGTCCAGTTCGCCGAGCCGATCTCGGCCTACCACCTGGATGAGAGTGTGCCGCTGGCCCACGGCCGCAACGTGGTCAACGTGATCCTGGTGGACTATCGGGCGCTGGACACCCTGGGCGAGATCTTCGTCGTCGCTCTGGCCGCCATCGGCGTCTACGCCATGGTCAAGTACCGGGTGACCGGTGAGAGCAGTCCCGCCGAGAAGGAGGACAACCAATGATCCAGCCCGGGTCCCTGATCCTCTCGACGATGGCGCGGCTGTTGCTGCCGCTGCAGCTGCTGTTCTCCATCTTCATGCTGCTGCGCGGTCACGACCTGCCCGGCGGCGGTTTCATCGCCGGGCTGGTGGCCTCCTCGGCGTTCATCCTCTACCTGTTCGCCTTCGGCGTGCCGGCCACGCAGCAGGTGCTGCGGGTGGATGCACGGACCATCGCCGGGGTCGGCCTGGTCATCGGCACCCTCGCCGCCGTACCGCCGATCTTCATCGGCGAGCCCTTCTTCAAGGCGCTGTGGTGGTATCCGGAGATCCCGCTGATCGGGGAGGTGAGCATCAACACGCCGCTGATCTTCGACGTCGGGGTCTACCTCACCGTGCTCGGCTCGGTGCTGGCCATCGTGGTGAGCCTGGCGGAGGCGGAGGAGTAAGGCTATGGAACCGTTAATGGCCGTCCTGGTGGGCATCATGTTCGCCGCCGCCATCTACATGATGCTGCGCCGTTCCATCGTCAAGCTGGTCATCGGCCTGATCCTGCTCTCCAACGCGGCGAACCTGCTGTTCTTCACCGCCGCGGGGATGACGCGGGGAGCGCCGCCGCTGATCCCCGAGGGCGCCGACGGGCCGGTGGGCGCGGTGGGTGATCCGCTGCCCATGGCCCTCATCTTGACCGCCATCGTGATCGCCTTCGGCGTGCTGGCCTTTGCGCTGGTGCTGATCAACAAGGCGTATCAGGTGGTGCAGGCCGACGATCTGGATCAGATGAAGGATACGGACACGTGAGTCTGCAAGTCGCCATACCGGTACTGCTGCCCCTGCTGCTGGGCGCCGTCTCGCTGGCGGTCCACCGCCACCTGACCGTGCAGCGCTGGCTGGGGGTGCTCGGCACCGGCGCGCTGCTGGCCAGCACCCTGTGGCTGCTGCACACGGTCTGGCACGAGGGCGTGGTGGTGATGCACATGGGCGACTGGAAGGCGCCCTTCGGCATCACCCTAGTCGCCGACCTGTTGGGCGCCATCATGGCGGTGCTCACCGGCATCATGGGCTTCGCCACCGCCGTGTACTCTACGGCCACCACGCCGCGCGGGCACGAGCACTACGGCCACTGGCCGCTGCTGCACCTGCTGCTCGCCGGTGTGGCCGGCGCCTTCCTGACCGGCGACGTCTTCAACCTCTACGTCTGGTTCGAGGTGATGCTCGTCGCCTCGTTCGCGCTGCTGATCCTCGGCGGCGAGCGGGCGCAGATGGAGGGGGCGATCAAGTACGTCACCCTCAACCTGCTCTCGTCGATGATCTTCCTCTCGGCGGTGGGCATTACCTACGGCCTGGTCGGCACCCTGAACATGGCCGACATGGCGGTGAAGCTCGCCGAGGTGGATCAGCCCGGGCTGGTCACCGTGCTGGCGGCCATGTACATGGTCTCCTTCGGCATCAAGGCCGGTGCCTTCCCGCTCTTCTTCTGGCTGCCGGCGAGTTACCACACCCCGCCGATCGCCATTTCGGCGCTGTTCGCCGGCCTGCTGACCAAGGTCGGTGTCTACGCCCTGTACCGGGTGTTTACGCTGATCTTCACGCAGGAGGTCGCCTACACCCACGAGATCCTGCTTTGGGCGGCCGGCTTCACGATGATCACCGGCGTGCTGGGTGCCGCGTACCACTACGAGGTGCGCCGCATCCTCTCGTTCCACATCATCAGCCAGATCGGCTACATGATCATGGGCCTGGCGCTGTTCACGCCGTTGGCCCTGATCGGCGGTGTCTTCTACATCGCGCACCACATCATCGTGAAGACCAACCTCTTCCTGGTCGCCGGCGTGGCCTACCGGATGCTGGGCAGCTACGAGCTGCGCGACCTGGGCGGGCTCTACAAGCACCGGCCGTTCCTGGGGCTGCTCTTCGCCGTGCCGGCGCTGTCGCTGGCCGGCCTGCCGCCGCTGTCCGGGTTCATCGCCAAGCTGATCGTCATCTGGGCCGGCGTCGAGCAGGCTTCCTGGGGGATCGTCTTTGTGGCCCTGCTCACCGGCCTGCTGACCCTCTACTCGATGACCAAGATCTGGCAGGAGGCGTTCTGGCACGGGGTGCCCGAGCATGTGCAGGACACCTCGGTGCTCACCGGCGAGCGGCGCGACCCGGGCCTGTGGGCCATGTATCTGCCGATCGCCGGGCTGGCGCTGCTGACCCTGTTCATCGGTCTTTACGCGCAGCCGCTCTACGAGCTGGCCGAGGCCTCCGCCAAGCAGCTGCTTGATCCGCAGGTCTACATCGACGCCGTGCTGGAGGAGGGTGCGCAGTGATCCCATTCGCCTGGAACGTCGTCCTGGCCATGGTCTGGGTGGTGCTGACCGCCAACTTCAGTGCGGTCAATGCCCTGTTCGGCTTCCTGCTCGGCTATGGCGCCATCGCCGCGATGCAGAACCAGCTGCCGGCGTTCGCCGGCTACGGCCAGCGGGTGCCGCGGTTCATCCGTTTCGTGTTCTTTTACATCTGGGAGCTGATCAAGGCCAACGCCCGGGTCGCCTACGATGTGGTCACGCCGGAGTGGGGCATGCGGCCGGGGGTGATCGGTGTCCCGCTGGAGGCTCGCACGGACGGCGAGATTACGGTGGTTGCCAACCTGATCAGCCTGACCCCGGGGACGCTGTCGCTGGACGTCTCCACCGACCGGCGGGTGCTCTACATCCACGCCATGTACATCGAGGATGAGGAGGCGCTGCTGGATGAGGTCAAGGAGCTGGAGCGCCGGGTTCTGGAGGTGATGCGCTGATGCTCGGGATTGCCGCAACCCTCGTCTTTGCCATGCTCTCGGCGTCGCTGGTGCTGGCCTTCGTGCGCCTGGCCAAGGGACCGATGCTGCCCAATCGGGTCGTGGCGCTGGAGCTGATCGCCTCGATCCTGGTCGGGTTCATCGGCGTCTACGCCATCCACACCGGTGTTGACCACTTCATCGACGTGGCCATCGTCTTGGCCCTGCTCGCCTTCATGGCCGCGGTGGGGTTCGCCCGGTATCTGGAGAAAGGGGGGCCGCGGGATGACTGATTTCCTGCAGGAGCTGATCGCCTCGGTCCTGTTGTTGCTCGGCGGCGGGTTGATGCTCATCGCTGCGGTGGGCCTGTACCGCCTGCCGGATCTGCTCACCCGGATGCACGCCACGACCAAGGCCGGCGCCCTGGGGGCGGCGCTGATCATCGCCGGGGTGGCGGTGCACTTCGCCGACGCCTCGGTGACGGCACGGGCGGTGGCGATCATCGTCTTCATCGTGCTCACCGCCCCGGTGGCCGCCCACGTCATCGGCCGGGCCGGCTACTTCGTCGGTGTGCCGCTGTGGGACGGGACGATCAAGGATGAACTGCGCCACCACTACGACCCCGAGACCCACGTCCTGCGCAGTGGGCTCGAGGATCGGGACGAGCACTAGTCCTCGTCGCGCCGCCGTGAGGCGAGCCGTTCCAGGGCCTCGCGCAGCGCCGGGTCGCTGCTGGTGGCGGCGGCCCGGCGCAGGGTGTTGGCGGCCTCCTCGCTGAGCGGCCCGGGTCCCTGGAGCTTGCGCGGGGCCGACGAGGCCGGGGCGACGCGCACGGTCACCCGCCGCGGCCGCTGCCCGGAGATCGCCTCGGCGGCGTCCTGGAGCTGGCGCGACAGGTAACGAAGCCGCGTTCCCCAGCCGCTGCCGTCGGCGATCAAGACCATCTCCTCCTCATCCAGTCGGGCTAGGCGCCAGTGGCCCTGCGTCTCCGGCGGCAGGTTCCGCTGCAGCCGCCGCCCGAGCCGCTCCAGCCCACGGGCGTGGTCGATGACGGCGCGCAACGGCCCGGGGCGCTGCGCCAGGCGCGGCGCGATCCGGTGCAGTTTGCCCTCACGGCGCGGAGGGCGGGCCGGGTTGAAGCGTTTCGGGTCGCTCATGTCGTCGGAGTCTCCGGTTCCCGCCGCCCGGATGCAAGGGGGACCGCGCCCCGGTGGGCTGAATCGGCGGCCGACGCCTTACCCTCCCGCACCGATTATCTGTATCCTGTTGGACTTGACTTCGCCGGAAATCTGTATCGAGTGCCCATGTTTTCAGCCATCGCCAAACGCGTCTTCGGAACCCGTAACGATCGTGCGCTGAAGCGTCTGCGCAAGCGGATCGAGGCCATCAACGCGCACGAGCCGGAGCTGCAGAAGCTATCCGACGAGCAGCTTCAGGCAAGGACCGAGGCGTTCAAGGCGCGGCTCGCGCAGGGCGAGACCCTGGACGATCTCCTCGAGGAGGCGTTTGCCGTCGTGCGCGAGGCCTCGCGCCGGGTGCTGGGCCTGCGCCACTTCGATGTTCAGCTGCTCGGCGGCATGGTCCTGCACGACGGCAACATCTCGGAGATGAAAACGGGCGAGGGCAAGACCCTCGTCGCCACGTTGCCGGTCTACCTCAACGCCCTGACCGGTCGCGGCGTCCACGTGGTGACTGTCAACGACTACCTGGCCCGCCGTGACGCCGAGTGGATGGGCCGGCTCTACCGGTTCCTCGGCATGGAGGTGGGCGTGGTGGTGCCGCGCCAGCCCCGCGAGGAGAAGATCGCCGCCTACCAGGCCGATATCACGTACGGCACCAACAACGAGTTCGGCTTCGACTACCTGCGCGACAACATGGCCTTCCGCAAGGAGGACAAGGTCCAGCGGGATCTCTACTACGCGCTGGTCGACGAGGTCGATTCCATCCTCATCGACGAGGCCCGCACGCCGCTGATCATCTCCGGCCCGGCGGAGCAGGCCGGCGAGCTCTACGAGGCGATGTCCCGGCTGGTGCCGCGCCTGCAGGCGCAGAAGCCCGAGGAGCGCCCCGAGGAGACCCCGGAGCTGGGACCGGGTGACTACTACGTAGATGAGAAGGCCCGCCAGGTGTATCTCACCGAAGGGGGCCATGACCGGGCCGAGGAGCTGCTGCGCGAGGAGGGGCTCATCGGCGAGAACGACTCGCTCTACGATGCGCGCAACATCAACGTGGTCCACCATCTCAATGCGGCGCTGCGGGCCCATACCCTCTACGAGCGCGACGTCCACTACCTGATCCGTGACAACCAGGTGGTCATCGTCGACGAGTTCACCGGGCGCGCCATGCCCGGCCGGCGCTGGTCCGAGGGTCTGCACCAGGCAGTGGAGGCCAAGGAGGGCCTGCCCGTCCAGGCCGAGAACCAGACCCTGGCGTCGATCACTTTCCAGAATTACTTCCGGCTCTACGACAAGCTGGCTGGTATGACCGGCACGGCGGATACCGAGGCCTTCGAGTTCCAGCATATTTACAGCCTGGAGGTGCTCTCCATCCCCACCCACCGGCCGATGGTCCGCGCCGATCATCACGACCTGGTCTACCGCACCGCCGACGAGAAGTACGAGGCGATCATTGCGGATATCAAGGACTGCGTGCAGCGCGACCAGCCCGTGCTCGTGGGCACCACCTCCATCGAGGCCTCGGAGCGCCTGTCCAAGGCGCTCAAGGAGGCCGGCGTGGAGCACAACGTGCTCAACGCCAAGCACAACGAGAGCGAGGCGCAGATCATCGCCGACGCCGGCCGGCCGGGTGCGGTGACCATCGCCACCAACATGGCCGGTCGCGGCACGGACATCGTCCTCGGCGGCAACCTGGACCAAGAGCTGGCCGAGCTCGGCGATGACCCCGACCCGGCCGAGGTGGAGCGGCGCAAGGCCGAGTGGCAGGACCGCCACGACCGGGTGGTGAATGCCGGTGGCCTGCACGTGATCGGTACCGAGCGCCACGAATCCCGCCGCATCGACAACCAGTTGCGTGGGCGCTCCGGGCGTCAGGGCGATCCGGGGTCGTCGCGCTTCTACCTGTCGCTGGAGGATTCGCTGCTGCGCATCTTCGCCTCGGAGCGCATGTCCGGCATGCTCCAGAAGCTTGGCATGGAGCACGGCGAGGCCATCGAGTCGGGCATGGTCTCGCGGGTGATCGAGAACGCCCAGCGCAAGGTCGAGGCGCACAACTTCGACATGCGCAAGCACCTGCTGGAGTTCGACGACGTCGCCAACGACCAGCGCAAGGTGGTCTACGAGCAGCGCAACGAGCTGCTCGAGGCCGATGACGTCTCCGAGACGGTGGACGCCATCCGCCAGGACGTGGTCGACAAGGTGATCTCCGAGTACATCCCGCCGGGGTCCATCGACGAGCAATGGGACGTCGCCGGGCTGGAGCGTACCCTCAAGGAGGAGTTCGGCCAGGAACTGCCCGTCCAGCGCTGGCTCGACGAGGACGACAGCCTCCACGAGGAGACCCTGCGCGAGCGCATCCAGTCCGAGATCGAGAAGGCCTACCGGGCCAAGGAGGCCGAGGCGGGTGCCAGCGTCGTGCGCCACTTCGAGAAGGCGGTGATGCTCCAGGTTCTGGACAAGCACTGGAAGGAGCACCTGGCCGCCATGGACTACCTGCGCCAGGGGGTGGGGCTGCGCGGCTATGCCCAGCGCAACCCGAAGCAGGAGTTCAAGAAGGACGCCTTCGCCATGTTCCAGGAGATGCTCGAGGGCCTGAAACGCGACGCCGTCGGCGTGCTGCTGCGCGTCCAGGTCCGCGCCGAGGAGGACGTGGAGGCCGTCGAGGAGCAGCGCCGTCAGGAGGCGGAGCGTATGCAGATGCGCCATGCCGCGCCGGCCTCCGCCGCCGCAGGCGCCGTGACTGCCGCCGGGGGGAGCGCCTCGGCGGCCGAGGGCGAGGGCGCGCGCGGCGGCGATAGCCGGCAGCAGGCCGCCGGGGGGCGGGGGCAGGAGACCGTGGCCCGCGAGGGCCCCAAGGTCGGGCGCAACGAGTCCTGCCCCTGTGGCTCCGGCAAGAAGTACAAGCACTGCTGCGGGAAGCTCTGAGATGTCGGGCGCAGATGCGGTGGTCCATCCAGTGCCCGGGTTCCGCCTTGGTACGGTCTCGGCCGGTATCCGCAAGCCCGGGCGGCCGGATCTGGTGGTCATGGCCTTGCCCGAGACGGGGCGTGCCGCGGCGGTGTTCACCCGCAACCGCTTCCGGGCTGCTCCGGTGCGCATCGCCGAGCGCCATCTGGCCGCCACCGCGCCGCGTTATCTGCTGATCAACACCGGCTACGCCAACGCCGGGACCGGCGAGCGTGGCGAGGCCGACGCCCTGGCCTGTTGCCGTGGCGTGGCCGAGCAGGCCGGATGCGCCGTCGAGGCCGTGGTCCCCTTTTCCACCGGCGTGATCGGTGAGCCGCTGCCCGTCGAGCGCATCACTGCCGGCATCCCCGGGGCGTTCGAGGCGCTGGAGGAAAACGGTTGGCAGGCGGCGGCGGTCGGTATCCAGACCACGGACACCCGGGAGAAGATCGCCAGCTACCAGGTGACGCTGGCCGGCGGTACCTGCACGGTGACCGGGATCGCCAAGGGGGCGGGGATGATCCGCCCGGACATGGCCACCATGCTCGCCTTCCTGGCCACCGATGCCGAGATCTCCGATGCGGCCCTGGCCGACTGCCTGCGCCGCGCCACCGAGCGATCGTTCAACCGGGTCACCGTCGACGGAGACACCTCCACCAACGACGCCTGCCTGTTGGCTGCCACCGGGCAGGGGCCCCGCGTGCCCGATGAGGGGGGCGACTTCGAGCGCTTCCAGGCCGCCGTCGAGGCGGTCTGCATCGATCTGGCCCGGGCCATCGCCGCCGACGGCGAGGGGGCAACGCGGCTGGTGGATGTCGCGGTCGAGGGGGCGCAAGATGCCGCCGAGGCCGAGCGGGTGGCCTTTACGGTGGCGGAGTCGCCGCTGGTCAAGACCGCCCTCGCCGCGGCCGACCCCAACTGGGGCCGGATCCTCGCGGCCGTCGGCCGGGCAGGCATCGACGACCTCGACGTCGATGCCGTGGTCCTGTCCATCGGCGACCAGGTGGTTGCCCAGCGCGGTGCGGTTGCCCCCGACTACGACGAGGCGGCCGCCGCCGCGTATCTGGCCGGCTCTGAGGTGCGCCTAGGGGTGGACCTCGGCCGCGGTGGGGCGGCCGCCACCGTGTGGACCTGCGACCTCACCGCGGAATACGTCCGCATCAACGCCGAGTACCGGACCTGAGCGAGACCCGGGTGGCAGGCGGCGTCGTCCCCGAACCGATCCACGTGGCCGCTGGGGTGCTTCGCGGCGGTGATGGCCGCGTGCTCGTCCAGTGTCGGCCGAAGCACCTAGATCACGGCGGTCTGTGGGAGTTCCCCGGGGGCAAGATCGAGCCGGGCGAGTCGGTGGCCGCGGCCCTGGTCCGCGAACTGGCCGAGGAGCTGGGCATCCGGATCCAACCGGGGGCCCTGCGCATCCGTGTCCCGTGGACGTACGGCCATCGACGGGTGGTGCTTCACGTCCTCGATGTTGCCGAGTGGTCCGGGCAGCCCCACGGCCGCGAGGGTCAGAGCCTGGACTGGCTCACCGCCGAGGAGATGGGCGGTCGGGCGTGGCCGGCTGCCAACTGGCCGATCATCCGCTCGCTGCAGCTCCCCGATCGCTACCTGATCACGCCCGCAGAGCCAACCGATGAGGCTGCCTGGCTGGACCGCGTGGACGCGGCCCTGGCGTTGGGCGTACGCCTGGTCCAGCTGCGTCGCCCGGATCTGGATCCGGCGGCCTGGGTGCGCCTGGGGCGCGCCCTGCGTGCGCGTTGTGACGCCCACGGGGCGAGGCTGCTGGCCAACGCGCCGGCGGAGCAGGCCCGGGCGGTCGGGGCCGACGGCGTGCACTGGAGCAGCCGCGCGCTGGAAGCTGGGCCAGAGCGCCCGCACTGGGCGCGCTGGGTCGGTGCCTCCTGCCACGATGCCGGCGAGCTGGAGCGCGCCGCCGCCTGCGGCGCCGATTTTGCCGTGCTTTCGCCCGTGCAGTGGACGGCCAGCCACCCCGAGCAGACCGGTATGGGATGGGCGTGTTTTGCCGAGTGGGTGGCCGGGGCGCGCCTGCCGGTCTACGCCCTCGGCGGCGTGGGGCCGGCCGATATCGCGCGGGCGCGTAGCTGCGGTGGGCAGGGTGTGGCGGCCATCCGTGGCCTGCTGGCGGATCACGCCGGGGCCGGCGTGTAAGGTGGGCGCCGGTCTAGAGCGTACAGCGCGCCATTCGGAAGGAGACGTCGGCACCCACCGGTTCCGGTCGGCTGCGGGTATCCGGCTGGCGCAGGAAGCGGATGGTGACCAGGTGGCGGTTGCCGCTGATCTCGGGGATGACGCCGTTCTCGATCGGAGCCTGGAGGCGCAGCATCTGGGTGACCCGGCTGTCGTAGGGGGTGCGCTGCTGCCAGGAGCCGCCCTCGGCCACCTCGTCGGCGAACGCGCCGGCATCGCGCTGGACACGTAGGGCAAAGGTGACCGCTGCGCGCAGGTCCGCGAAGCTGTCGTACCAGCGCTGCATGTCGGCCCGCCGCTCGTCGTAGGGGCGGCTCAGCCAGCGGTGGTAGCTGGGCAGGTCGAAGTTGCAGGTGCCGGCGCCGACGCCAAAGCGCTGGGTGATCAGCCCCAGCAGCTCGTCCTCGCGCAGCTCCTGGCCCAGGGCTGCGTCGGGCTCGCCGACGCGGCGCAGCAGTTGCCGGCAGCGGTCGGTCTCCTCCTGGACCCGGGAAGCGGACCAGACGCCACGGGCGCCCATGTAGGCGGTCTCGGTGGAGAGTCGGTCGAGTTCCTTGATGACCTCCGAGCGCACTTCGCCACGCTCGAGGACGTTGAGGGTGTGGATGAACGCCTCCACCGCCATGCGGCTGTCGATGATCTGCTCGCGCTCCATGGCGGCACTGGCGGTCTCCATGAGGAATTCCAGCCGCAGCAGCGTGCGCAGGCGTTCATTCAGCGGGTGCTCGTAGACGACCCAGTCCTGGTTCTTGTCACTCATCGCGGTGCGTCTCACTCCTGATCGGGGGGTGCGCGGCGGGCCCGGGCCAGCAGCTGGCGGTGCACCTCGGCCACCTGCCCGGCCAGTGAGCCGCGCGCACGGCTGTTGTCGATGACGTAATCGGCCACGGCCAGGCGCTGGCTGCGGCTCGCCTGGCTGGCCAGTCGTTGCTCGGCCGTTTCCTGCCCGAGGCCATCGCGGGCCATGAGTCGCTCGCGCTGTTGGGCCTCTGGCAGGTCGACCACCACCACCGCGTCCATGTCGCGGTCCATGCCAGTCTCAACCAATAAAGGTACCACTGCGACGGCATAAGGGGCACGCAGGCACGCCAGTCTGGCCCGCAACCGCTGCCGGATGCGTGGGTGGAGGATGGCCTCGAGGGTGCGTCGGGCCTCGTCGTCGGCGAAGATGCGCCGACCCAGGGCGGCGCGATCGAGCTGGCCGGCCTCCGTGAGCACAGCCGCGCCGAAGGTCGCGACGACGGCGGCGAGGCCCTCGGTGCCGGGCGCCACCACCTCGCGGGCCAGCAGGTCGGTGTCGATCACCGGCACGCCGCGGGCGGCGAAGAGTCCCGCCACCGTGCTCTTGCCGCTGGCGATGCCGCCGGTCAGTCCGATGCACCGGGTCTTCGCGCGCGTTGTCATACCAGCTGCCAGGCCACGCCGGCGGGCGACAGCACCAGCAGCAGCCAGCCGGCCACGGCCAGCGCCGGGCCGAAGGGCAGGGGCTGGCCGAGGGGGCGGCTGCGCACGGCGAGCAGCACCGCCACTGCCAGCCCGGTCAGGGCGGCGAAGAGCACCAGGGCCGGTAGGGCCTGCCAGCCCAGCCAGGCCCCGAGGGCGGCGGTCAGCTTGAAGTCGCCGTAGCCCATGCCCTCGCGCCCGGTGACCAGGCGGTGACCGTGGAAGATGGCCCACAGCGCCAGGTAGCCCGCCACGGCACCGAGGATGGCATCGGTGGGTGTCGGTGAGCCGGGGTCGACGATGCTCCAGATCAGGCCGAGCCAGAGCACCGGCAGGGTCAGCGCGTCCGGGAGGAGGTAGTGTTCATAGTCGATGGCCGCCGCAGCGATCAGGACCCAGGTCAGTAGCAGCGGGCCGATGATCAGCGGGGAGAGCCCGTGGCTGGCCACGACCGTCGCCGTGGCAATGCCGGTGAGCGCCTCGATGATCGGGTAGCGCGCCGGGATGCGAGCCCGGCAGCCGCGGCAGCACCCGCGCTGGAGCAGGTAGCTCAGCAGCGGGATGTTCTCCCACGCCCGCAGGCGGCGCTGGCATTGGGGGCAGTGCGACGGCGGCCAGCCCAGGTGGTAGGTCGTCTCTGCGGCGCCCTCCGACTCGGTACCGAGGATGTCCCGGGCCTCGTGGCTCCAGCGCCGCTCGAGCATAGCCGGCAGGCGGTGGACAACCACATTGAGGAAGCTGCCCACCAGCAGGCCGAGCAGGCCGGCACCGCCCCAGATGATCCATTCGGGTAACTGATTCCACGTCTCCATGGCTCTCCGCGCCTGTGCCGGGTAACGGGCGCCCATTGTAGGGGGGGGCGGATCACAGTGTCGTGCCCATGCGAAAGATCGGCAGGTAGAGTGCGCCGACCACCCCGGCGGTGATGACACCGAGCAGGACGATCAGGGCCGGCTCGAGCAGGGCGCCGGCGCGCTGAAGGCGCTCCTCCAGCCGCTGCTGATGCAGTGTCGCGGCGTCGTGGAGCATCTCCTCGAGGCGTCCGCTGTTCTCGCCGATGGCCACCAGCTGGCTGATCTCCCGCGCCTCGGGAAGGTGCTCGCGCAGGGCCGCGGCCAGTGGCTCGCCCGCCTCGATGCGTTTGTGCAGTCGGCTCAGGCGCGGCCCCAGGCCGGCGCCCCCGGCCGCATCGGCCGCGCGCGGCAGGGCTTCGAGCAGGGGTACACCGGCACCGTACAGGCGCGCCAGGGTGGCTGCCCAGCGGGCCAGTGCCGCCTCGAGCAGGAGGCCGCCGAGCCAGGGCAGGCGGGCAACGAGTGCGGCGAGTCGCTGCCGTCGGACCGGATGACGGCGCACCGCCATTGTGAGGGCCATGCCTGCTGCCAGGCCGCCGAGCACCACCACTGGTGCCGTCACGGCGAAAAGCTCGGAAGCGGTCAGCACGGCCCGTGTTGGGGCCGGCAGGGGCTCGCCCCCCTGTTGGAACAAGCCCTCGAAGCGGGGGACCACCGCCGTCAGCAGCAGGCTGATCAAGGCCAGGGCGGCTGTCGCCACCACCGCCGGGTAGCTCAGGGCGCGGCGCAGCAGTGCGACGATGGCCGCCTCGCGCTCGATCTCGGTGGCGACGCTGCCGAGGGCTGCGGGTAGGTCGCCGGTCCACGTGCCGGCGGCGAGCAGGGCGCCATGGACCGGGCGCAGCCCCGGAAACTGACTGCGGAAGGCGGTGGCCGGATCGGTGCCACGCTCGACCGCGTGGCGCACCCCGCGCAACCCCTGGCGCAGCGCCGGTGTGGGGGCCTGGGCCGCCGCCACGCGCAGGGCCTCGCTGAACGGCGCCCCGGCCTCCAGCACCGAGGCCAGCCGGCGGAGGGCGGCGGCGCGCTCGACGCTGCGCGTGCGGCGCCGCCGGGGTCGGGCCGGTTGGCGCCGCACGTCGGTCACCGCCACCCCCCACTCGGCCAGGGCGTAACGCAGGGCGGCCGGTGAATCGGCGTGGCAGCTTCCGCCCAGGCGACGCCCGCCGCGGTCGAGGCCACGCCAGCTCAGGCGGGCCAAGAGTCGGCCTCGTGGGTGACCCGACGCAGCTCGGTGGCGCTGGTCTCGCCGGCCTCCACCAGCGGCCAACCGGCGTCGTGCAGGTCCGGGATGCCGTCCGCCCGGGCGCGTGTCTCGATCTCGCGGGCCGAGGCCCCGGCGAGTACGGCATCGGCCACCGTCCGCGTGAGTGGCATGACCTGGAAGATACCGCGTCGCCCGCAGTAGCCGTCCTGACACTGTGGACAGCCGCGGCGGGCGTAGTCGCCGGGCGGCTCTGCCGCCATCGGCTGCGGCGCCGTCTCGGTGGTGTCCCGGCACGCCGGGCAGAGGCGGCGGACCAGCCGCTGGGCCACGACCAGGGAGAGGCTGGAGGCCAGATCGTGGCCAGGCAAGCCCATCTGTGCCAGGCGCTCTACCGCCCCGGGGGCGCTGCGCGTGTGCAGGGTGGAGAGGACCAGGTGACCGGTCTGCGCCGCCTTGACGGCGATGGCTGCGGTCTCGGCGTCGCGGATCTCGCCGACCATGATCACGTCCGGGTCCTGGCGCAGGAAGGCGCGCAAGGCCCGGGCGAAGTCGATGCCGGCGCGGCGGTTGACGGCCACGTGGGTCACCCCGGGGGTGTCCAGTTCCACGGGATCCTCGACGGCGCAGATGTTGCGCTCGGGGGTGTTCAGCCGGCGCAGCGCAGCGTGCAGCGTCGCCGTCTTGCCGGAGCCGGTGGGTCCGGTGACCAGGATCAGGCCGTCGGGGCGGTCAAGGGCCGCCTCCAGGGCCTGCCGGGCGGGATCGGGCAGGCCCAGGGCCTCGAGGGTGGTCGGGGCGTCCTGCTCGATCAGGCGCAAGACCAGCTTTTCGCCGTGGACCCCGGGGCAGCTGGCGACGCGGAACTGCACGCGGTGGCCGTCACCGTCGCGGGCTTCCAGGCGACCGTCCTGCGGCAGGCGCTGCTCGGCGACGTCCATCCCAGCGAGCAGTTTGATGCGCGCGGCGATGCGCCCGTGCAGGGCGGCCGGCGGGGCCTCGGCTTCGCGCAGCAGGCCGTCGATACGCAGCCGCACGCGGATCCGGTCGGCTTCCGGCTGAAGGTGGATGTCCGAGGCCCGACGCCGCACGGCGTCGGCCAGGAGACGGTCCACGAGGCGGACCGTGGCACGATCGTCGTCCATGATGCGTTCTCCTTCGGCTTCGTCCCTGAAGCGAAGCTCCAGCGTAGACCGGTCGGCCCCGACGGGGGAAGGGGCCTACCAGTGGAAGCGCTGGTACCGCGGTTTGATCGGCAGCTTGCCGCGCCAGTACTGGATCAGCAGGAAGCCGACCACCATGCCGCCGAGGTGGGCGAAGTGGGCGATGCCGGCCACCGTGCCGGTGATGCCGGCGAACAACTCGAACGCGCCGTAGCCGATGACGAAGTACTTCGCCTTGATCGGGATTGGCGGGATGAGCAGCATCAGCCGGTAGTTGGGGAACATCATGCCGAAGGCCAGGAGGATGCCGAACACCCCGCCCGAGGCGCCGACGGTCGGGTAGATCTGGCCATCCGCCGCTGCCTGGGTGGCGACGAACAGCTGGACCAGACCGGCGCCGATGACGCAGATGAAGAAGTAGAGCGCGAAGGTCCGTGAGCCCCACGCGTACTCCAGGTGGACGCCGAGGATCCACATGGCGAAGAGGTTCACGAACAGGTGCAGCAGCCCGCCGTGCAGGAAGCCGTAGGTGAGCAGCTGCCAGATTTGGAAATCGGGTAGCGGCCCCATGGTCGGGGGTAGGTCCAGCCCCCCGGTCAGCGGCCAGAGTCCGAAGACGGTGATCAGCAGTTGCGGCCCGATCACGATCTGCAGCAGGAAGATGAGGATGTTCGCCGTCAGCAGGAAGCCGATGACCGGCGGAAAGTTCGACAGGGTGGGCGGGCCAGCGTTGTCCATCTCGGGGCTCGGGTCTCCAGTCGGTCTCCAGGGGTCAGTATCGCCGGTGCCCGGCTGCTTGCCTACGGCAGCGGCAGATCTTCCGGCGGGCTATCGGTGCCGAAGTGCAGGGTGATCTCCACCCGGCGGTTTTCGGCGCGCCCCTCGGCGGTCTCGTTGTCGGCGATCGGGCGGATGTCGCCGTAGCCGATGGCGCGCATCCGTCGCGGGTCCAGGCCCTGTTGCTCGAGGTAGCGCAGAACGGCACTGGCCCGCGCCGAGGAGAGCTCCCAGTTCGACGGGAACTGCTCGGTGGCGATGGGGATGTTGTCGGTATGCCCCTCCACCGACAGGCGCACCCCGGTGGCCTCGAGGATCGGGACCAGCTCGTCGATGGCGTCCTGGCCTTCAGCCTGGAGTTCGGCCCGTCCGGTCTCGAAGAGTACGGCGTCGTCGAGCCGGAAGGTGAGGGTCTCCTCCTCGCCCACGGCCTGGATGCCGGCCTCCTCGAGTTCCGCGGGGACTTCAACGGGGTCGGGCTCATCCAGCGGGGCCGGCAGCCCCTCGAGCACGCTGGGGTCACCCTCGAGGATATGCTCGCGCCCCTCCAGGACGCCGTCGCCGAGGCCCTCGCGGTCATCGTCCTCCTCCGGCTCGAGCAGTGCGAGGAGGATGACGAAAACGATCAGCAGGAGGGTGATGACGTCGAGGTAGACCAGCAGCCAGCTGTTGTCCTCCTCCTTGTCGCCCTCCGGTTGGACCTGCCGGTTGAACTGTCGGGTGCGGCGGTTGCTGGGGGTCTGCTCGGCCACGATTTGCCCCCGGGGTCAGCGCTCGGCGCCGGCGGGGCGGTCGCCGCCGCGCGCCTCCGGCCTGCCACCGCCCTGGCCGCCAGTCGGGGAGTTGGCGGCGGCCGCGGCGCGCTGGCTGGTCTCCTCGAGCTGCTGGATCAGGTCCGGGTCCCGGATCTCGTCCTTGTACTGGGCGATGAACGAGTGCAGCGTCTCGCGCATGAGGGTCGGGTTGCGCTTCTGGCACATCAGCGAGATGCCCTGGAGGATCATGTTCAGGGTCACCAGCCGCTGCTCGGTGCGCCGCTCGAGCTTCACCGCGATGGGCTTGAGGACGAGGTTGGCGAGGAGGATGCCATAGAACGTGGTCAGCAGTGCCACGCCCATCTGCTGGCCGATCTGGGCGATGTCGCCGTCGTCGAGGATGAACATCATGTTGATCAGCCCCACCAGGGTGCCGATCATGCCGAACGCCGGCGCAAAGGAGGCCATGACCCGGAAGATCTGCGCCTCGGCGTGTTCCTTGGCGCGCAGCCGCTGGATGCGCCACTGCAGCAGGTCGAGGATGTCCTCCTCCGGTGTCAGGTCGATGAGCAGCTGCACCCCGGTGCGCAGGAAGGGGTTGGCCACGTTCTCCAGCGCGTCCTCCACCGCCCGCACGTCACCCTTGAACCAGAGCTGCGAGATGCGGATCAGCTCCTCCATGTCGTCGCGGGTGTAGACGCGCTCGTTGCGGATGACGATCCACACCAGGCGGAAGACCCGCAGGACCTCGTCCATGGGGTAGGCGAGGAAGGTGGCGGCCAGGGTGCCGCCGATGACGATCGCCAAGCCGGGGAAGTTGAGGAAGACCAGCGCCTCTTCCGCGGCGATGAACAGCACGGAGCCGACCAGGATCAACCCGCCGATGATGCCGACCAGGGTAGACGGGTTCATGGGGGTGCGGCCCTCTGCTGCCTAGCCGGTGCTGCTGGTGGCGTCCCGCAGGGCGCCAAGCAGATCCTCGCGGGCGATCACGCCGACCACGCGACCTTCGTCATCGACCACCGGGAACCCCTTGGTGCGCATGTCCACCATGCGCTGCAGGACGCGGGTCAGGGGCAGGTCCGGTGGCACCGTGATGGGCTCGCGGGTCATGACCTCGTGGACCGGACGCTCCATGATGGCGTCGTAGCGCGGCACCATGGCGTCCGGGGTGAAGGTGAACGCCTTGAGCAGGTCGAGCTTGGTGGCCAGCCCGAGCAGCCGCTGCTGCTCGTCCACCACGGGCACGCCGTTGAAGTCGTGGGCGTCGAACAGGCGCTGGAGCTCGCGCAGCGGGGTCTCGTGGCCCACCGTCTTCGGCGCCGTGGTCATGTAATCGCTTACGCGGTAGCTGAGGAAGTCGTACATGGTCTCCCGTTCGCCTTGTCTGCCCCGGCGGTCGCGCCCCTCGCCTCCGACTATGACACGCCCGCGCGGGGCGAGACCAGACGCCTCAGCGCGAACTCCGCGCCCCGCTGCTGCGCCGGCGCGAAGACGGTCCACGTCCGCTCTGCCCCCCGGAACGGCGCGGGCCTCCGCCGTTGCGCGGCTTGCGCGGCATCTTCGGCGGCGCCAGCTCGGCGAAATACTCCTGCGGCGGCGGCGCCGAGGGGATCTTCTCGGTCAGGTACGCCTCGATGTCCGGCAGCGAGAAGACGTATTCATCGCAGGCCAGGGAGATGGCATCGCCGCTCTCGCCGGCACGCGCCGTGCGCCCGATGCGGTGGACGTAGTCCTCCGGATCGTTGGGCAGGTCGAAGTTGATGACGTGGCTGACGGCGTCGATGTGCAGCCCGCGAGCGGCCACGTCGGTGCCGACCAGCACCGGCAGATCGCCGCTGCGGAAGCGTTCAAGCAGCTGTTCGCGCTTGTTCTGCGGGATGTCGCCGGAGATGACCGCCGCCTCGATGCCGTTGCCCTTGAGGTAGCCCACCAGGCGCTCGGCGGCGCGCTTGGTGTTGGCGAAGATCAGGGTACGCCGTGGGTCGATGTGCTGCAGCAGCCCGACCACGAAGGAGGTCTTGTCCTCCTTGGCCACGTGGTAGAGCGTCTGGCGGACGTGATCGGCGGTGCGCTGCTCGCTCTCTACCGCCACCCGGGGTGGGTCGCCCATGTGCTCCCAGGCCAGCTCCATGACCCGGTAGGAGAGGGTGGCGGAGAATAGCAGGTTGAGCCGCTGCTCGGCCCGGGGCATGCGCCGGAGCAGGAAGCGGATGTCCGAGATGAAGCCGAGGTCGAACATGCGATCGGCCTCGTCAAGGACCACCACCTCGATGTTGCGCAGGCTGAAGACCTTCTGCTTGTAAAAGTCGATGATCCGCCCGGGTGTGCCGATGATGACATCGACCCCGTCCTGGAGCTGCTGGCGCTGCGAATCGTAGCCGGTGCCACCGTAGACGGCGGCGAACTTCAGGCCGGTGTAGGCACCGATCTGCTCGGCGTCGTGGTAGATCTGCAGGGCCAGCTCGCGGGTCGGGGCGAGCATGATCGCCCAGGGGCCGACGGCGTCCTCGTCCACCGGATGGCTCATCAGATGGTGGAGGGTGGCGATGACAAAGGCGGCGGTCTTGCCGGTTCCGGTCTGCGCCTCGCCGGCGATGTTGCCGCCGGCCAGCGTCCGGGGCAGGGTCTCCGCCTGGATCGGGGTGCAGTGGGTCAGGCCCGCGTCATCGAGTCCGTCGAGCACCGCGTCGTGGATGGGTAGGTCGGTAAAACGCTGATCGGTCAGGTGAGTTTCGCTCATGCCGTTCAGGGTACCGGACTCCGCCGCCGCCCGCTAGCCGCCGGGCGGCTCTCCCTGTACGGTGTCCGGCGTAAGGTGGCCGATTGGCGGGAGGTCCCGTGGTCTGGGCAACGAGCAGGGCGCCGCGGCGCGAGGTGTTCGGCTGGGCGATGTTCGATTTCGCCAATCAGGCCTACACCCTGCTGATCATCACCGTCATCTACGGCGACCTGTTCACACGGGTGATCGTCGGCGACGGCGGCGACGACTACCGGCTGGGCAACCTGCTGTGGAGCACGGCGCTGGCGCTGAGCTATCTGGGCGTGGTGGCCACCGCGCCGATCTTCGGCGCGGTCATGGATTACGCGGCGGCCAAGCGCCGCTTCCTTTTCCTCAGCTATATCACCACCGTCGCCGCCACCGCGGCGCTCTACTGGGTGGAGCCGGGATACGTCGTCCTCGGTTTCGTGCTGATCGTGATCTCCAGTTACGCCTACTCCATGGGCGAGGCGTTCATCGCCGGTTTCCTGCCGGATATCGCCGGGCCGCGGGAGATGGGCCGGGTCTCGGGGCTGGGCTGGTCGCTGGGCTACATCGGCGGGCTGTTCGCCACCGCGTTCACGGTGCTGGTCCTCGGCGAGGTCAGTGAGGAGAACTTCGACCGCATCCGCTGGGTGGGGCCCTTCGCCGCCGCGTTCTTCCTGATCTGTGCCATCCCCACCTTCCTGTGGCTGCGCGAGCGCGGCCAGGCGCGCCGGCTGCCGGCCGGGCGGGGCTATATCCGGCTCGGTGCCGAGCGTGTCGGGCGCACCCTGCGCAGCCTCGGCTACCTGCGCGATCTGGCCGTGTTTATGGTCTCACTGCTGATGGCCATGTCGGGGCTGGCCATCGTCATCGCCTACGCCTTCATCTACGGGGCCCAGGTGATCGGCTGGGACGAGCGGGCCCGGCTGATCATGTTCGTGGTGACCCAGTTCTCGGCGGCGGCCGGTGCCATCGGCTTCGGCCTGACCCAGGATCGTTTCGGTGCCAAGCGCACCTACATGGTGACCCTGGTGATGTGGGTGGTGGCGATCCTGCTGATCTGGCTCACGCCGGAGCTGACCGAAGCGCTCAACCGCTGGCTGGGCACGCAGTGGCAGGCACAGTACGTGTTCCTCGCCGCCGGGGTGGCTGCCGGCCTGGCCTTGGGCTCGTGCCAGTCCGCCGGGCGGACGCTGGTGGGCCTGTTCGCACCGCCGGGGCGTGCCGCGGAGTTCTTCGGGTTCTGGGGGTTGGCGACCAAGCTGGCCGCCGCCGGCGGCTTGGTCGGCGTTGGTGCGCTGCAGGCGGCCGTCGGCCTGCAGTCGGCGATCCTGCTGTGTGCGGTGCTGTTCGCCGGTGCCTTCCTGGTCGCCCTGGGGGTCGACGAGGCGCGGGGTCGGGCACGGGGACAGGCTTTGGTAGAGTGAGGCGGGTCGGAATCGATACAGGGAGGGGCCGTCGTGGCCGAGCGTGTCTGGGTTTGTACCGTGTGTGGCTGGATGTACGACGAGAGTCAGGGGGTCCCGGACGAGGGGATCGAGCCGGGAACTGCCTTTGAGGATCTGCCGGAGGGCTTCCTCTGCCCGGAGTGCAGCGCCGGCAAGGAGGCCTTCGAGCCGATGGAGGTGTGAGGTCGACGTGGAGAAGCGAGCAAGTCAACTGACGGGGGTCTACGCGGTGACCCAGCCCCGCCCCGATCTCGAGGATGCCGTGGCGGCCGTGCTGCGCGGCGGGGTGGGGATCGTCCAGTACCGCGATAAGGGTGACGACGGCGAGCGTCGGCGGCGTGAGGCGACGGCGCTGCGTCGGCTCTGCGCGGACGCGGATGCCCTGTTCCTGGTCAATGATGACGTGGCCCTGGCCGAGGCCGTCGGGGCCCACGGGGTCCACCTGGGCCGCGACGACGGCTCCGTGACAGCGGCCCGGCAGCGGCTGGGCGATGCCGCCTGGATCGGCGTATCGTGCTACGACGACCTGGAGCGGGCCCGCCGGCTGGTGGCCGAGGGGGCGGACTACGTGGCCTTCGGCAGTGTCTTCCCCTCGCCGACTAAGCCGGAGTCCGGCCTGGCGCCCATGGAGCTGCTGCGCACCGGGCGCGAGGCCACGGGCTGTCCGACCGTCGCCATCGGCGGGATCGACGCCGGGAACCTCCACGAGGTGGCCGCCGCAGGGGCCGACGCCGCTGCCGTGGTCAGCGCGCTATTCGCCGCCGAGGATGCGGAGGCGGCGGCCCGGCAGCTCGTCGCCCAGTGGCAGCGCAGTCGGTAGAATCCCGTCCCGAGACCGAATCACAAGACAAGAGGAGTACCCATGCAGCGCACCCATCAGTTGTTCCAGCAGGCCCGGGAGCTGATCCCCGGCGGTGTCAACTCCCCGGTGCGCGCGTTCAAGGGGGTCGGCGGCGAACCGATCTTCTTCGAGCGCGGCGAGGGGCCGTACATGTGGGACGTGGACGGCAAGCGCTACGTCGACTACGTCTGCTCTTGGGGGCCGCTGGTCGCCGGTCACGCGGATCCCGAGATCGTCCGGCGCGTGCAGGAGACCGCCGCGCGTGGGCTGTCCTTCGGGACCCCGGTGGAACTTGAGGTGGAGATGGCCCGCACCCTCTGCCAGCACGTGCCGTCGCTGGAGATGGTGCGCCTGGTCAACTCCGGCACGGAGGCGACCATGAGCGCCCTGCGCCTGGCTCGTGGCTTCACCGGGCGCGACAAGATCGTCAAGTTCCAGGGCAATTACCACGGCCACGTCGACGCGCTGCTGGCCCAGGCCGGTTCCGGGGCCCTGACCCTGGGCGTGCCCGGGTGCCCCGGCGTCCCGGAGGCTGTGGTCGCCGAGACCCTGACCGTGCCCTACAACGACATCGAGGCGGTGGAGCAGTGCTTCAACGAGCATGGTAGCGAGATCGCCGCGGTGATCGTCGAGCCGGTGGCCGGCAACATGAACTGCGTGCCGCCGGTGCCCGGTTTCCTGGAGAAGCTGCGCGAGGTCTGCGACCGCACCGACGCCCTGCTGATCTTCGATGAGGTCATGACCGGCTTCCGCGTCGGGCCGCAGTGCGCCCAGGGGCGCTACGGCATCACCCCGGACCTGACCTGCCTGGGTAAGGTGGTCGGCGGCGGCATGCCGGTGGGCGCCTTCGGCGGCCGGCGCGAGATCATGGAAGGGTTGGCCCCCACCGGTGGCGTCTACCAAGCCGGGACGCTCTCCGGCAATCCGGTGACCATGGCCGCCGGGCTGGCGACCCTGGAGCGGATCACCGCCCCGGGGGCGTTCGAGGGTCTGGAGCAGACCACCACGCGCGTGGTCGACGGCATCAAGGAGCGGGCCGATGCCGCCGGCATCCCGCTGGCCACGAACCAGGCCGGGAGCATGTTCGGCCTGTTCTTCACGGAAGACGCGCCGGTCACCCGCTTCGACCAGGTCAAGGCCTGCGACCTCGAGGCGTTCAACCGCTTCTTCCACGCCATGCTGGAAGAGGGCGTCTACCTGGCGCCGGCGGCCTTCGAGGCCGGCTTCGTCTCGCTGGCCCACGACGACACGGCGGTGCAGGAGACCCTGGACGCCGCCGAGCGTGCCTTCGCCCGCGTCTAGGCGGGTGCGGGCGCGCGCGGGTGGGCCGCTGCCGGCCCGGACCTGCGCATCCACGGATCCGGCGGGGCTGCGGCCCCTCCGGATCTTTTTATCTGCGGGCAGGTCTGTCCCGAGCGGGGACCGACAGCCTGGAGCAGCGAACTGATGGATCTCTCCTGGATCGCCGGTCTGCTCGACTGGGTGGCGGCCCACCCGGGCTGGGCCACCTTGGTCATCTTCCTCATCGCCCTCTGCGAGGGGGTGGTGGTGGCCGGTCTGATCGTCCCCGGTGCCACGCTGCTGTTCTTCGCGGGGGCCCTGGTGGGCACCGGGCATCTGGAGCTATGGCCGAGTCTGGTCGCCGCCTTTTCCGGGGCTTTCGTCGGCGACTCCATCAGCTATTGGCTCGGTCGCCACTTCGGCGATCGGCTGCGCACCTACTGGCCGCTGCGCCGCTACCCCGGTGCCCTCGCCAAGGGGGACGCCTTCTTCGCTGCTCACGGTGGCAAGAGCCTCTTCTTTGGACGTTTCGTGGGCCCGGTGCGGGGGATCATCCCGGCCATCGCCGGCATGATGAACATGCCGCCGCGGCCCTTCCTGCTCGTGAACCTGGTCTCGGCGGTGCTCTGGGCGCCGGCCTACCTGCTGCCAGGGATGGTCTTCGGCGCCTCGCTGGCCGTGGCCGCATCGGTGTCGCTGCGCCTTGGGGCGCTGCTGCTGATCGCCCTGATCGCTGTTTGGGCCGGCTGGTGGCTGGCGCGCCACCTGATCGCGCCGCGCCTGCGCCGGGCGGCGGCCCTGATCGCCTGGCGGGCCCGGGCCTGGGGAAGGGTTCATCCGGTGGCCGCCCAGGTGCTTAGTGGTCCGCGCCACGCCCTGCGCGCATTCAGTTATGGCGCCGGGTGGATCTGGTGGGCGGCGCTGCTCGCCCTGATGGTGCTGACCCTGTACCAGGGGTGGTGGGGCGGGCCAACGCTGGTGGACGAGGCGCTGCTGGCGGTGCTGATGAGCGAACTGGATACCGGCCTGCGCGCGGCTTTCGTCATGCCGGCCCTGCTCCTCGAGCCGCAGGCCTGGGTGCCGGCCTGGCTGGCCGGGGTGGCCTGGGTGGCCTGGGGCGGTCGCCTGCGGGTGGCCGCCGTGCTCGGCCTGATCGTCCCTGCAGCGGCCCTGTTGGCGGTGCTGCTGGGGGTGGTCAGTGGCAACTTGAGCACCGCCACGCTCTACCGCGGCGCCCCACCGCTGGCCTTCCCGTCGCCGGCGCTGGCCGGCTTCACGACGCTGGTCCTGGCCTCAGGGGTCCTGGCCACGGTGGCCTACGGGCCGCTGCGCCGCCCGGTGCAGGTGGTGGGGGTGGGGATCCCGCTGCTGGCCGCAATCGGCGGTGTGGTGGTCGGGGATTTGTGGCTGGCGGATGCGGTGGGCGGCCTGCTGCTGGGCGTGGTCATCGCCGGGCTGGTGGTGCTGGCGCGCACGGCTTCACAGCGGCGCCTTCCGGAGCGAACCTTGCCGGCCATCGTGGCCCTGGTCCTGGTGGCTGGGGTGGTGGTGAAGGCGGCGTTGATCCTCCCCGAGGAGCGCCAGCGCTTCGTCGCCCAGGCCGATCCGCCGGAGCTGACGGTTGCCGAGTGGCTGGAGGTGGGGCCGGCGCACGCGTTCGGACGGGAACTGCGTTGGCTTGACGGCGGCCGCCGTGCGGTGGACCTGCAGTGGTTGGCGGAGCCGGAGACACTGGTTGCCCGGCTCGATGAAGCCGGCTGGCAGGAGCCCCAGCGCCGCCTCTACGGGGCGTTGCGCTGGTTGCAGCCGGAGCCGGATCTGTACCGAATGGCGCCGCTGCCGCGCTGGTACCGGGGGCGTCTGCCGGCGCTGATTCGGGTGATACCGGCCGATTCGGAGCGACGGTTGGTACTGCGCCTGTGGCCGGCGCCGATGAGCGTCACGGGCGAGGCGGCATCGGTGTGGCTGGTCAGCCTGGAGGTGGAGCGCATCCAGAGCGGCTGGCCGGTGGCGGCGATCCAGTCTCGGCCGGTGACACCCGGTGAGCGCATCCGTGTGGTGGATCGGCTGTTGACCACGGGGGATCTACGCATCCTGGAGCCGGCACAGCCGATCCGCATCTTGCCCGCCCGGGCCCTGTCCGGCGACGCTGGTCGCTGACCCCCCCCG
>NZ_JAJNRD010000015.1:0-57270 GCF_022228055.1 Halorhodospira sp. 9621 | reverse complement strand
CCGGCGGGGGGGCCCCCGCCCCCCCCCGGGGGGGGGGGTGCGCGTCGAGGGGGCGGGGCGACGGCGTCCAGGCGCCGCTCCACGGTGGCGTCCACCCGAGAGGTCTCGGTGGTGACGATGCACCCGCCAGGGGTGAGGTGGGCGTCGGCCACCACCGACCAGCCCTTGTCGCCGACCTCGGTGCCCAGCTGCTCGGTGATGAAGCCGTGCTCCTCCGGGTGGACCTGTATGGTCAGGCCGCGCTCCTGCGCCGGTAGCTCGCGCAGCGCCTGGCGCACTGCCGCCAGGGCGTGCTCCGGGTCGGTACGCAGCTCCTCCAGGGCCAGCCGCCGGGCCACGGAGAAGACCAGGTGCAGCAGCTCATCCTCGGCGTCCCGATCGAGCTGCTCCAGCGGCCGGCCCAGGGTATCGAGCAGGGCCCGCAGCCGGCGCACCAGCACCGCCCCGGCCCGCCGACCGTCGCTCTGCCCGGCCTGCAGGCCCTCGGGGTAGCCGGCGTGGAAGCCTTCGTGACGACCGGCCTCGTAGCCCTCCTGGTGGCCCTGGCGGCGAGCCGTGGCCCGGATCTCCTCGATCTCCTCGACCGTCGGCAGCGAGCGCCGTGCCTCGTCCTCCAGGCGCAGGCGCTCGGCCACTGCCTGGCGGCGGCGCTCGCGACGGCGGCGGCGCTTCTCGCGCTCGATGCGCCGGGCTTGCTCCTGCTCGGCCTGGCGCTGACGGTCGATCTCGGGCTGGTCGAAGTCGGGCGTCTCCCACGCCTCGGCCGTCTCGGCGAACTCTCCAGGGATGATCCGCAGGCGTCGATCGCCACTGTCCATCCGCGCCCTCCCGGCTGCGACACGCCCCGGGGCTCAGCGGCACCGGGGGGTGGGGTTCAGACGTACTGGTCGGAGCTACTGACCAGGTTGATGGTGCCCTCGTCGGCCATGCGCTTGGCAACGGCGAGGACCTCCTTCTGTGCGGCCTCGACGTCGGACAGACGCGCCGGCCCCATGGCCTCCAGGTCCTCCTGGAGCATCTCGCCGGCACGGCGCGAGAGGTTGTTCATGAACTTGGCCTGCAGGTCCTCGCTGGCGCCCTTCAGGGCCAGGGTCAGCGAGCCGGTGTCGATCTCGCGCAGGACCTGTTGCATGGAGCGGTCGTCCATCTGCTTGAGGTCCTCGAAGACGAACATCAGCTCCTGGATGCGGTCGGCGAGCTCCTCGTCGAGCTCCTTGACGTTGTCCAGAATGGCGGTCTCGGTCTGGCCGTCCATGTTGTTGAGGATGTTGGCCGCCGACTGCAGGCCGCCGATGGTCGAGGACTTCAGGCGCTGCTGACCGGAGAACTGCTTCTCCATGATCTCGTCGAGCTCCTGCAGTGCGCGGGGCTGGATGCCCTCGAGGGTGGCCACGCGCATGACGATGTCGTGGCGAACGCGCTCGGGCATCTCGGCGAGCACCAACCCCGCCTGATCCGCCTCCAGGTAGGAGAGCACGATGGCGATGATCTGCGGGTGCTCGAGGCGGATCATCTCGGCGATGGTCCGCGGATCCAGCCACTTGAGCTGATCCAGCCCGCGGGTGGTGCCGCCCATGACGATGCGGTCGATGATCGAGCCGGCCTTCTCCTCGCCCAGGGCCTTGACCAGGGTGCTGCGGATGAAGTCCGTGGAGCCGATCCCCAGCGAGGTCTGCTCGGCGGCGGTCTGGATGAACTCGTCGAGGACCTCGTCGACCTGCTCGCGGCTGACGTTGCCGATCTGCGTCATGCCCAGGCCGAGCTTCTGTACCTCGCGCGGGCCGAGGTAGCGCATGATCTCGGCGGCAGCGTCCTCGCCGAGGGTGAGCATGAGGACCGCGGCGCGGTCGGTACCCTTCATCATCGCCATCAGCCCTTGCGCTTGTCGTCTTCATCGAGCCAGGCCTTGACGGCGTTGGCCGCCAGCTCCGGTTCGTTCTCGACGAGCTCGAGCACGGCCTGGAGCTTGGCCTCGTAGGGGCGCTCGCGCATGTCGCTGAGCTGCTCGCCGCTAATCCCCGCCAGGCGCATGGCGGCTTCGCTCTCCTGCCCTCCGCCGGGACTCTCCAGGCTCTCGCCGGCCGGGCGCTCCAGCCCCTCGGTCTCGGCCCCGCCGCGCTCCTCGTCCATTTCGTCCTCGCCCCCGAGCATGCGGTTGACGATCGGGCGGATGGCGACGATGTAGATCAACAATCCGATGGCAGCAAAGACCGCCAGCCGGATCAAGTCGCGCACCCACTCCTGCTCCCAGACCTCCTCGGGCGGATCCGGCGGCTCGACGATCTCGGCGAAGGGCACGGTGGCCACGCTCACGGCATCGCCGCGATCGGCGTCGAAGCCCACCGCGTCCTGGACGAGATTCTCCAGGGTCTGGATCTCGTCGTCGGAGAGGGCCTCGCGAACCACCTCGCCGTCCTCGTTCTCGACGTAGCGGTGATCGACCAGAACCCCGACGGTCAGCCGATCGATCACGCCAATGGCCGGCTGCACCTCGCTCAGCGTCCGGCCCACCTCCCAGTTGCGGGTCTCGTCGGAGCTGAACGGCGTGCCGCCCCCGCCCTCGGGCTCCTCCCCGTCGAGGGTCCCCGGGCCGGGCGGCTGATTGGTCAGCGCACCGGGGATGCCGATGGGCCACTGCCCGCCCCCGCCGCTGCGCTCACTCATCTGCTCGCTGCGGATGGCGCTGCGCTCCGGGTCGAAGAGCTCTTCGATCTGGCGGCGCTCGTCGAAGTTGAGCCGGGCGCTGACCTGGGCGCGGACGCGGTCCGGGCCGATGATCGGCTCGACCATGTCCTCGACGCGGCGCTGGATGCGTTCCTCGAGCCGGCGGGTAAGCTCGAACTGCTGCGCCGAACGGGTCGCCTCGGTGGGCTCATCCTCGGCGGTGAGCAGACGGCCGCGGTGGTCGACCACGCTGACATTGCCGTGCTCGAGATCGGAGACGGCGCTGGCCACCAGGTGGATGATCCCCTCCACCTGGCGGTCGGGCAGCTGCCTGTCTTGGTCCAGCTCGAGGACCACCGACGCCTTGGCATCGCGGCGGTCGCGTACGAAGACCGACTCCTCGGGGTCGTCCAGGTGGACGCGGGCGCTGACCACGCCGCGCAGGGTCTCGATGGAGCGCGCCAGCTCCGTCTCCAGCGCGCGGTCGAAGCGGGCGTGCTCCATGAACTCGCTGACGCCGAACCCGGGGTCTTCCTCGAGCATCTCGTAGCCGAACCCGGTCCCGCGCGGCAGCCCCTCGGAGGCGAGGAAGATGCGCGCCCGGTGGACGGCGCCTTCCGCAACCTTGATATCCCCGGTGCGCTCGTCGAACTCGACGCGCACGCCCTGCTCCTCGAGGGCGTTGATGACCTCGGCGGCGTCGTCCGAGGAGAGATCGGCGTAGAGCGTACGCAGCTCGGCGGGCTCCTGCGCCCAGAAGAAGATCGCCACGCCCAGCCCGGCCACCGCCAGCAGCCCGGCGCCGAGACCGAGCTTGCGCAGCGGGTTGTCGCCGAGGACACGGGTCAGCTGCTCACGCCAGTCCTCAGGCACGAACCGGCCCACGCCGGCAAAGCCACCCGCCTCGGCTCCGGCACCGCCCTGGCCGCCGCTGTCCAGCGGCGACGGCGGCGAGGAGCCGCTCGATTCGGTCATGGCCTGGCTATCCGCCATGGCGACCCCTCACGCGTTACACCTGCATGTTGGCGATTTCCTGGTAGGCCTCCAGGAGCTGGTTGCGGACCTCCTTCATGGCCTCGAAGGAGACATCGGCCTTCTGCACAGACATCATGACGTCGGTGAGCTGAACGTCCTCGCCATTCATGAACGCGTCGGTCATCCCCTTGGCGTCCACCTGCTGGTCATTGACCTGCTCCACCGCCTGGCGCAGGAGGTCCGAGAACTCCTCCACCGGCGGCGCGTCCTGCTCCGGCTGCTGCACCGGCTGCCCGCCGATGGCGCGCATCTCCGCGAGGGCCTGCTCGATACGAAAATCCGACATGGCGCGACCTCAGTTGCCGTAGGCGTAGAGCATCCCGGAGCGCTCCGGGATCTCGACACCCTCCTGGCGCATGCGCGCCAGCTTGTACCGCAGGGTGCGGCTGCTGATCCCCAGCCGCGCCGCGGCCTCCTTGCGGTTGCCGCCGACCCGATCGAGCGTCTCGAGGATACGGCGGTACTCGCGGCTCTTGAGATCCTCCTCGAGGGTCGCTGCGGCGTCCTGGCCGGCAGCGGCCTCCGGCCGCACCGCCGGACCGGGGGTGCCCTCCGCCGCGGCGACCCCGGCGACCGGAGCGCTCGCGCCCGCCGACTCCCCGGTGCTCGGAGCGTCGGCGCCAGCGCTGACGGTGACGGGCTCGAAACGGATCGCCTCGGCATCGATGGCGCTGCCCTCGGCGAGGATCAGCGCGCGCTGGACGACGTTCTCGAGCTCGCGGACATTGCCCGGCCACGGGTGCTGGATGAGCAGCCGTTCCGCCTCGGGGGTAAAGTCTGCGCCGCAGCCGCCGCCAAGCTGGGCGTACTTCTGGGCGAAGGAGCGAGCGAGCGGGATGATGTCGGCGGCGCGCTCGCGCAGGGGCGGCAGATGGATCGGGAAGACGTGCAGACGATAGAAGAGGTCCTCGCGGAAGCGCCCGTTGCGCACCGCCTCGCGCAGATCGCGGTTGCTGCTGGCGAGCACGCGGACGTCGAGCGGGATCGGCGTCTGCCCGCAGAGGCGCTCGATCTCCTTCTCCTGCAGGGCCCGGAGCAGCTTGGCCTGGAGCCCCGGCTCGATCTCCGAGACCTCGTCGAGCAGCAGCGTGCCGCCCTGCGCCTGCTCGAACTTGCCGGCGTGGGCCCGGTTGGCCCCGGTGAAAGCGCCCTTCTCGAAGCCGAAGAGCAGGGCCTCGAGCATGTTCTCGGGGATCGCCGCGCAGTTGACGGCGATGAAGGGGCCATCGGCACGGGGCGAGCGCTCGTGGATGTAGCGGGCGAAGATCTCCTTGCCGGTCCCGGACTCGCCGGTCAGCAGGACGGTGACGTCCTTGCCGGCGACCCGCTGGGCAAGCGCCATCAGCTGACGGCTGCTGCGATCCTCGGCCACCAGCTCGGGACCGGCGTCGGTGACCCGGGCCACGGCGGCAGCCAGCTCGCCGGCCGGGGCCTCCTCGGCGACGTAGTCCGCCGCCCCGTCGCGCATGGCGGCGACGGCGCCGCTGACCTCGGCGCGGGCGGAGATGACGATCACCGGCGGAGCCATGGGGTGCCGGGTAAGCACCCGCCAGTTGTCCCCGTCACCGGCGTCCTCGAAGCAGACGACGGCAGCGATCCCGCCCTGCTCCAGGAGTTCGTGGGCGGAGCCGGTGTCTTCCGCCTCGGCGGTCACGAACCCGGCGTCGTCCAGGCGGCGCCGCTGCTCGCTGCGGCGGCCCGGCTCGCGGGCCACCACGAGCACGCGTTGCTGACCCATATGGATTGTCCCCCTCAGCGCAAATCCGCGCCGCGGTGGTACCCCGCGGCGGCCCCTTTTGAAGCAAGGGGCGTGCCAGGGGTGGGGTGGTGCGCTAAACGCCGGATTCCACGCGGCCGGCGAGGCGCTGCCACCGCCGCGGGCGGAACCGGCAGTCAAAGTTCTGTCGACCGGCAAGACCGGCAACCGCTTGCCGCTTGACGGTCGGTACTTGCCGACCGGCGGCCCAAGCGTGCCGGCTCAGGCGGGGCGCTCGACGTCGAGCCGGCGCAGCTTCTCGACCAGCGTGGTACGGCGCAACCCGAGCAGCCGGGCAGCCCGACCGACGACCCCATTCGTGGCCTCCAGGGCCTGGCGGATCAGCTCCTGCTCCACCTCGGTCAGGTGGCCCTTGAGATCGATGCCCTCGGACCAGTCCACCGCCGGCAGCGGCACCCCGGCCTGTCCGTTGACGGGCTCCGGCGCGCCCGCCGGCGCGCCGCCATCCTCCAGCTCCTCGCGGGCCGCCTCCCGGATCTTCCGGGGCAGGTCTTCGACCCCCACCTCGCCGTAGGGGCAAAGGATGGCCAGACGCTCGACCACGTTGGCCAGCTCACGCACGTTGCCCGGCCAGTGGTAGGCCGACAGGCAGGACATGGCCGCCGGGCTGACCCGCACCGAACCCCGCCCCTCGTCCTCGATACGCCGGATGATCTCCTCGACGAGCACCGGGATATCCCCGGGGCGCTCGCGCAGGGCCGGGATCTCGATGGGGAAGACGTTGAGCCGGTAGAACAGATCCTCGCGGAAGCTGCCGTCCCGGATCCCCGTGTCGAGGTTGCGGTGGGTGGCGGCGATGACCCGAACGTCGGCGTGGATGGGCTTGTTGGAGCCGACCCGCTCGAACGTCCGCTCCTGGAGCACGCGCAGCAGCTTGACCTGCATGTGCATGCTCATGTCCCCGATCTCGTCGAGGAAGACCGTGCCGCCCTGGGCCATCTCGAAACGGCCCTGCCGGGCGCTGATGGCGCCGGTAAACGCACCCTTCTCGTGCCCGAAGAGCTCGCTCTCGAGCAGGTCGGCGGGGATGGCCCCGCAGTTGATCGGCACAAAGGGTCTGGCCCGACGGGAGGAGCGCGCGTGGATGTTGCGCGCCACCACCTCCTTGCCGGTGCCCGACTCACCGAGGATCAGCACGCTGGCGTCGGTGTCGGCCACCTGCTCGATGAGGCTGGTAACCCGCTGCACACCGCGGCTCTCGCCGGCCAGCCGCGGCGCCCGCCCGGCGGCACCGTGCTCGCGGTGGCGGACGTTGTGGCTCAGGGCCTGACGCAGGGCGGCGGTGAGCTGGCCCTGACGCAGCGGCAGATCGAGCACCCCGAGGACACCGTGCTGCGGATCACCGCCACGGCGCCGCGCATCGGCATCCGGCGCAATGAGAAAGACGGGCAGCTCGGGCCGGCTATCGACGAGCCGCTGCAGGCAGGCGCGCTCCTGTCCGTCGATGCCCACCAGCGCCGCGGCCAGCCCAGGGTGGCGGGTAGCGGCGCCGCCGGCATCGCCGGCCTCGGCGGGGATGGGTTCGTGTTCAAGGAATTGCAGCACCGTCTCGACACCCGACCGGCGCTCCGCGTCGCTGTCGACCACCAGGACCTGAACCAACGCTCCCCTCCGATGACGGATCGCCTGTCTGCGAGGGGGCGAGTTTACGCCGGGTTAACTAGGCCGTCAAAAAAACGACACAGCCGCCGGCAAGGTGTTTCCTAGCCGGAACAGCGCGAGTAGGCGTCGTGGACCTCGCGGTGGTGCTGCTCGTCGCGCGAGGCGGCGCCGAGGCGATCGCGCTCGGCCTCCATCAGCGCCCGGACCGCGCGGTCGCACTCGAGCGATTGGGCCAGCGCGCGGCGAGCCAGGTCAGCGCCGGGGTGGTCCGGGTCTTCGGGCAACCCGCGGGCATGCGCCTCGCGCAGTCCATTGCGCTCCATGACCCCGTCCCAGTCCCCGGCCTCTGCGCAACGGCGCATCTGCCGGGACAGCTCCAGCAGGCGTCGGGCCGAGGCGGCCACCGCCGCCCGCCCGTCGCCGCCCTTGGCGCTGCCGCCGCCCACGCGCCCCCCTACTGGCCGCGGGCGGCGGCCGCCTCGGCAGCGTCGCGGGTACGCACCTCCGGCGGGATAGCGTCCCAGGCGCTCTTGATCTCGCGCATCAACGAGGCGACCTCATCAAGGTGCTGGACCTCGTTCTGGGCGTTCGCCTCCACCAGGCGGCGCTGCATGTAGGTGTAGAGCTCCTCGAGGTTGCCGGCGATCTCGGCACCGCGCTCGTGGTCGAGCCCGGAACGCAGGCCGTCCAGGATGGAGATGGACTTGCTGATCAGCTCGCCCTTGAGGGCGATCTCCTGGCGCTCCATGGCGCCGCGGGCCTGGGCGACTCGGTCGAGGAACCCGTCCATGAGCAACTGCACCAACCGGTAAGGGTCGGCGTAGGCCGTGCTGGAGTAGGTCCCGACTTGTTGGTATTGGTTTATGCCGCGATGCATGCTCATATCCCGTTCCTACTCTTGGGGGTAGTTGGTTCGCGCTCTATCCTTTTAGCGGCTGCTACCCATGATCCTTGAGGGCGGAACCTCCGTTCCGGAAGCTTCTGACCGCTTAATCCCGACTGTTCATGGCCGCCAGGCGCTGCTCGAGGAACTCCGAGGTCTGATTGAGTTCAGCGACCCGCGAGTCCATCCGCGAGAACTGGCTGCGCAGCTGCTCCTCGCGCCGCTCCATGCGCCGGTCGAGGCGCTCGCGATCGTCGGCGATACCGTCGAGGCGGCGCTCGACCCCCTCGGTGCGCATGTCGATCACGCTGTCGCGGCCGAGGGCGTTGTCGAGCACCCCCTCCAACCGCGACATCACCCCGCTTTCCGGGTCAGTCATCATGCGCGTGACCAGCTCCGAGTGCTTGCCAACCATCTGTTGCAGGCGCTCGCCATCGAGTTCCAGGGTGCCGTCCCGGTTGGTGCGCACACCGAGATCCCCCAACGATGAAATCGGCGCCCCGTCCAGGGCCTCCACTGGCTCGTTGAGGGACCGGCTCAGCTGCGAGAGGAGGTTGCGCAGGGTATGGTCCCCCTGCAGCGGGCCGGCCTTCTCGGTCTCGGGGTCGTAGTCCGAGAGCTGGTTGAGCTGCGCCCGGACCTGATTGAACGAGTCGACCAGACGCTGGATATTCTCTTCGGCCAGCCCGGTCTGCTGTTCGATGGAGATGCGGCTGCGCCCCTCGTCCTGGAGGCTGATGGTGGCGCCCTCGATGGCCCCCTCGATGCGGTTCTCAGGGCGGGTGACGCGCATGCCGTCGATGGTGACTACGGCGTCGCTGGCCGGGCGGATCTCCTGAAAGGCGCCGGCGGGCTCGCCGGTCTGGGGATCGGCGACGTTGTACTGCAGGGCGGAGAGATCGCCCTCGTCCGCTTCCGGATCCTGCTCGGCGCGGATCTGGGTAATGGCATTGGTCTGACCGGTCTGCTCGGTAGCCAGGGCCAGCCGCGGCCCGGCGCCATCATCGACCACCGAGGCGCGCACGCCCTCGGCCTGGGCATTGATGGCGTCGCGGATGCCGAGCAGGGTGGCCGACTCCTCGTCGATGGTGACCGCCTGCTCGTTGCCCTGGCCGTCGGTGATCATCAGCCGGCCGGTGCCGACCGGATCGGCGCTGTCCTCGAACACGCCGCTGGCCGTGGCGATGCGCTGGGTCCGCGCCAGCTGCTCCACCTCCACGTCGTACTGGCCCGGGCGCGCCTCCTCGCTGGCCGAGACCCCGGCCACACTGGTGTTGCTCGATTCCGCATCGATGCCGGAGTAAGCGCCGGGATCGCCCAGCCCCTGGACGGCCTCCTGGAGTTCGCCGATGACCCCTCGCATCTGCCCCAGGGCCTCGAGCTTCTCCTGCAGTTCTTCCTCGCGCCGGCCCAGGCGCTGCTCCGTGGGTGCCCGCTCGGCCTGGACCAGGTCTTGGACCATCTTGTTAGTGTCGATGCCGGAGCCGACGTCCATCTGGCTCGGCATGTTCGGCATCTGATCCAGCGGTGAGACCATATCGGGTCACCTCTCGAGGTATCGCTAGCGGGCCTGCCCGGTGGACCCTTCCGGCGGCGGATGCGTTCCGGCCACGCTCAGGCCTCCCCGTTGAAGAGCAGCCCCTGAACCTCGCGCATGCGCGCAGCGATGGCCAGCATCTCTTCCGGGGGGATCTGACGGACCACGTCGTCGGTGCCGCGGACGTAGACAGTGACCACCGTCTTGCCGGTGTTGTCGTCGACCCGGAACTCCAGGTCCCGGCCGACGCGCTGCATGAATTGCTCCATGCGCTCCACCGCCCGGGCAAGCGCCTGGGGATCCTCCGCCTTGAAGTGATCCAGCGGCTCGAGCTCGGACAACGGCACGCGGGAGCGCTCTTCCGTCTCGGCGGCGGGGACCGGTGCTGCCGTGTCCTGCTCGGGGGCAAGGCGCCCCCCGTCCCCCTGCTCGGTTGGCCGCGACCAGTTGATGCTGCTGGTCACGGAACTCACCTTGTGCATTTCACTCATACAGCCTCCCGACCGGCCCTGCTACCAGGCCCCTGGGCCGGGTTCCGGAAGGCTCCCCGGAGGTCCCGGCCGTCGTTACTGCTGCAACAGCTGTGCCACTTGCTGCGGGATCTCGTTGGCCTGACCCAGCACCGAGGTCCCCGCCTGTTGCAGGATCTGCGTCCTTGTCATCTCGGCCGTCTCCTCGGCGAAGTCGGCATCCAGGATCCGCGAGCGGGATGCGCTCAGGTTCTCCGAGGAGATGTTCAGGTTGTTGATGGTGGCGTCAAAACGGCTCTGGATCGCGCCCAGATCGGCCCGGGTGTTGTTGATCTGCTGCAGGGCGAAGTCCACCGCCACGATGGTATCGGAAGCGGTCTCGCGGGTGCGCACATCAACCGGGTCGACCCCGCCGATGGTGTACGCCTCCGCCTGCAGGTCCTCGTAGTCATCGCCGGGCTGCCAGTTCTTCAGGCCGATCTGCCCCAGGTCTGCATCGTCGTCGCCATCCACCGGTTCGACCCGCAGCTCGCCGCCGATCTCGGTGGAGAGGGTGATGCCGCGCTCGACGATGAGCCCGGTGCTCTCCTCGTCGGCGCGATCCAGCCCCTGGCCGATCTCGGTCCCACCAACACCGATGGCATCTTCGGCGTCGTCCGAGAAGTACTCGAGCTCGAAGTCGCTGTTGGAGACGAAGGACCAGCCGTTTTCCCCGTTCTCCAGGCGCACCCCGGTCTCCGAGGCCCGGTCGTTAACCCGGGCGGCCAGTTCGCCGATGTCCGTGACGCTCTCGTCAAGCTCGATGGCGTGGTCGTTGATACGCAGCTGACCGCGCTCGCCCTCACCCAAGCCGTCAAACTCTACCGCCTGGGTCTCGGCCCGGTCGGCGCGCATGGCGGACACGCCGGTTTCGGCCTGGCGCTCGTTGATCTCGCGCGCCACGTCGTTGAGCCCGCGCGCATCGCCCAGGTCGATCTCGTGACCGTTGACCTGCAGCCCGCCCGGGAGCTCCACACCGGGACCACCGGCGGCCTGATGCACCGCCCGCCCCTCGGCCACATTGGCGCCCAGGTTCTCGGCGCGGACGTCCACGCCGCCGGCGTTAATGGTCTGGCCGCGGTTCGGCCCGACCTGGAAGACCAGCTCGCGCAGGGTGCCGTTGAGCACGTTCTGCTGGTTGAACTGGGTTGTCTCGGCGATCCGGCCGATCTCCTGCACGGCGGCCTGCACCTCGCGGTCGAGCGCGGCGCGATCCGACGGCGAGTTGGTGTCGTTCGCCGCCTGCACCGCCAGCTCGCGGACCCGCTGGAGCAGGTTGCTCATCTCTTCCATGGCGCCTTCCGCGGTCTGGGCGAACGAGATGCCGTCGTTCGCATTGCGGGCGGCCTGATCCATGCCGTTGATCTGGCCGGTGAAGCGCTCGCTGATCGCCAGCCCAGCCGCATCGTCCCGGGCGCTGTTGATGCGCAGCCCCGAGGAGAGCCGCTCCAGGGCCACCTCCTGATCGCCCCGGGAAGAATTCAAGTGCCGTTGCGCGTTCAGCGATGCAACGTTGGTGTTGATCACCTGTGCCATGACCCGTCTCCTCACGTCTGACGCCGTTACGGCGCCGTTTCGCTGACCCCAGCACGAGCGAACCTGTTCGCTTGGGCTCGCGTCTCGCGCTCTTGCCCAAACGTATCGGCGCTCCCTGGCAAAGCTTTAACGGTTCCGTTGTCCACCAACGGTCACCGCCGGGGTCGGCCCGCGTGGGTTCAGGTCATGGCCCGGGGTCTCACCTCCTTCTCTTTATCCGCGTCCGTTCACGGAAGAATCCCGAATCTGCTGCGGGTCATGGCACCGGTCTCGGGGTCAGCGAGCCGGTGGCGGAGCCCGGGGGGTCAGCCGGGCTCCGCCTCGGGTCTTACTGCAGCAGGGTCAGGACGTTCTGCGGGGCCTCGTTGGCCTGGGCCAGGACCGAGGTACCGGCCTGCTGCAGCACCTGGGCGCGGGTCATGGCGGCGGTCTCGGCCGCGAAGTCCGCATCCAGGATCCGGGAACGGGAAGCTTCCATGTTCTCGGAGACGTTCTGCAGATTGCTGGTGGTGGCCTCGAAGCGGTTCTGCACCGCACCCAGGTCGGCCCGGGCGTCGTTGATCTGCCCCAGGGCGAAGTCCACCGTACGGATGGCGTCATCGGCGTCGGTCCGGGTGGCCACGCTCAGCGCATCCGGCCCGCTGACCCGGTGACGGCTCATCTCCATTTGCTCGTCGGACATCCCGAGCGCCCCGAGGGTGTCGGCGTCACCATTGACGTCGATCCGCTGGCCCAGGTCGGTGGAGAGTTGGATGCCGCGCTCGAAGCGCATCCCACTCTCCTCGCCTTCGAGCCCGAGATCGCCGATGGGGCTGTCGTCACCCGGCTCGATGCGGAAATCGGACTCGGAGACGAAGCGCACTTGGTCGCCGTCCATCTCGGCACGGACGCCGGTGTCGCCGGAGGCGGCGTTCACCTCGTCGACGAACTCGCCGACGCCGGCATCCTCACCGATGCTGATGGTGGTGCCGTTGATCTCCAGGCTGGCGCCACCGTCATTGTTGAAGTCGAACGACTCGGTGGTGGCCCGGTCAGCGCGGAACGCCGTCACACCGGTGGCACGGGACTGGGCGTTGATGGCGTCCATGGCGTCGGAGACGTTGCGCGAGCCACTGACGTCAATATCCAGCCCGTTGATGTTGATCGAGCCATCCAGGTCCAGATCGCCGTAGTTGCCTTCCTCATCGAGAACGCGCTGCACCGCCTGCCCCTCGCCGATCTCGGCGCCGAGGTTGTGGCCACGCACATCGACACCGCTGGTGTTGATGCTCTGGGCCCGGTTGGCACCCACCTGGAAGACCAGCTCGTCGAGCGACCCGTCCAGGATGTTCTGGTTGTTGAACTGGGTGCTGGAGGCGATCCGGTCGATCTCCTGCACCGCCTGCTGCACCTCGGCCTCCAGGGCCTGGCGGTCCTCGGCGGTGTTGGTGTCGTTGGCCGACTGCACCGCCAGCTCACGAACCCGCTGCAGGAGGTTGCCCATCTCCTCCATGGCGCCCTCGGCGGTCTGGGCGTAGGAGATGCCGTCGTTGGCGTTGCGCTCCGCCTGGTTCATGCCACCGATCTGCGAGGTGAAGCGCTCGCTGATCGCCAGGCCGGCGGCGTCGTCGGCCGCGGAGTTGATCCGCTTGCCCGAGGAGAGCCGCTCCAGGGCCTGCTGCTGCTCGCCCTGACTGGCGCTCAGATGCCGCTGACCGGTGAGGGACGCAATGTTGGTGTTGATGACCTGTGCCATTGCCTTTGCTCCTTGTGCTCCGCTGTTTGGAAGGCCCCGGCGGCGAGCTCTTGCCGCCTGCCGGTACCCAGTCTTTCGCCTTCACTTACCGTATCGGCGATCGGCGGCAAGGCTTTACCCCTTTGGCGGCAAAAATTTTCCATACGCGGCAATCCGGTGGCACAGAGCGGCAAGCAGGGGCCACATCCTCGTATCTGACTGTTTGGGCAGGGTATTCAGGGGCAGCATGTTGCCACGACAGGCAACCGAGAGCACCACGGAGGGTGACCCGACGGCGGCGGGCGGCAAGCGCAGCGGCAAGAGCGGGTCGCGCCGCGACCCGTGAGGCGGGCAAAAAAGTGCCGGGGAGGATGCCCTCCCCGGCAATCAGGCGCCGATCGTTCGGCTGGAGGAAGCCGCCAAGGCGGCAGGCATGAGCACCCCCTAAGCTACGGGTGACCCGTGACGTGGGATCAGAAGTCGACGCGCATCCCCGCCCAGTAGGTCCGCGGCGCGCCGGGCCGTGCCCCCGCCGGGCGGTGGTGGGCGACGTAGGTCTCGTCGGTGAGGTTCTCGATGCTCCCGAGCAACCGCACATTGTCCATCAGCTGATAGTGGGCGGAGAGATCGAACAGCCAGCGGGAGTCGATCTTCAGATCGTCGTAGTCCCGATCCGCCAGCGCGCGGGTCTCGGAGACGTAGTTGGCGTTCAGGTTGACGCGCCAGTCAGCCTGGCCCACGCCGGCACTGAGGTTCAGCTGGTGCTCGGGGATCTCCGGCAGGCGGTCACCCTTGCGGGCGTTGGCCAGCTGATTGGGGCCATCGTCGATGTCTTGACGAAACTCGCTGTCGGTGAAGGTGTAGCTGACGCTGACCGGGAGCTGGACGGGCAGGTCCTGGCTCTGACCCAGATCGTGCATCCACAGCGCCTCCAGGCCCCAGACGTGAACCTCGCCAGCCGAGACCAGTTCATCATCGGTCTGGCAGGCCCCGCCGACGTTGGTGCACTCGTAATTGATGTTGGAGTAGTCGTTGAAGAAGCCGATGACCTCCGCCTGGGTATACATGTCGCTGAACCGGAAACCGGCCTCGTAGTTGACGCTGCGCTCCTCATCGGCCTGCGGGTCGGCACCCGACGGCGCGAACCCGCGGTGGACCCCGCCCAGGACGCTCCACTGATCATCGATGGCGTAGGTGGCGCCCATGCCAGGGACCCAAACCCGATAGGTGTTGGAGTAGGAACCGTCCGCATCGAGGTTGGCGGTGGTGCGCCCCGGACCATCCCACTGCTTGCGATCCACATCGATGTTCTCGTAACGCACACCAGGAACCAGGGTCCACGAACCGCGCTCCATGGTGTTCTGCACGTGGAACGCATAGGCCTCGGCGGAGGTGACCCGATTGGTGGTCTCACCCGGTTCCTCGTGTTCGTCGAGAACCATCATGCCGTTCTGCATCTCGAACGAGTCCTGCCACTGCTCGCGGTCCTCCTCGTCCTCGTGGTAGCGGAAGCCCACCTCCATGTCGTGATCCCAGCCGAAGGCCTGGAAGAGGTGGCCGGCCTGCACCTGGATGCCCTGGGCGTAATACTCGCGATTGTTGGCGCGGACGTTGCCGCGGGCGTCGTCGTCAATGCTAAGCCCCGCGTCATAGGCGGTGTCGAAGCCACCGAGGATCCAGGCCAGTTCGTCTTCGTGGTCGCCCGGGTCGCGGAGGATGTCGGAGATGCCCGTAAAATCACCGCTACCGCCATCCACCTCATGCAGCTTGTACCAGTTGCGCACGGTATCGGTGCGGTAGAGCGTGGTGGTGACGTCGGTATCCACCGTGGGCTGGAAGTAATGGCGGACCTGGTAGAGGTCGTTCTCGGTGTTGATCTCGTCGAGCTGCGAGCCCGCGTAGCGCCGGTGTGGGTTGTCGTCGAAGTCGTCGGGGAGCAGGCCCAGGTAGGTGTCGTGGACGGTCCGCCGATCGCGCGCGTATTTGAACTCCACCTCCTGGTAGACCTCGGCGGTGGGGTCGCTGGCCCACATCCCCTTGGCGACGAAGTTGTTGCGGTCGAAGCCGGTGTTCGGCACCGGATTGTTGGGCTTGTTGGACTGATCCCCGGAGAGCGGATGGTCGAGTTCCTTGAAGCCGTCGCTCTGCTCCGTGTAGCTCTCCAGCAGCCAGCCGAACTGCCCCTCGCGGCCGCCGATGTGGGCGTGGGCGCGCCGCCCGTTGTCCGAGCCCAGGCGCCCCTCCACCTTGCCGGAGCGCTCCTGGGGGATCGGCGTGGAGGTCATGTTCAGGGCGCCGCCGACGGTGTAGGGGCCGTGCTTGATGGCGCTCGAGCCCTTGCGCACCTCGACGTTGTCCATGCGCCCCATGGGCGGAAAATAGTAGGCCGCCGGTGCGGCGTAGGGCGCCGGCGAAGCCGTCAGCACCCCGTCCTCCATGACCGTGATGCGCGCGTTCCGCTCCGGGTTCACGCCGCGCATGCTGATGTGCGGGAACTGGCCGTAGCCCTCCTCCTCCGCGACATTGACCCCGGGGATCTGGCGCAGGATGCGGTGCGGATCGGTGTACCCCTGCCGATCGATATCCTCCCGGCTGAGCACCTGCGCCGAGCCGGCGGTATCCTGCACCCGGTCCGGGCCACCGGTGATCATGATGCGATCGAGCAGGCGGGTCTCCGCATCGCCGGATTCCGCGTGCGCCGCGCTCAGGGCGCCCCCTGCCAGGACCGCAGCAGCCGCAACCCCCCAAGGCCTTACTGTCTGACTCATAATCCCCTCGTTCTGTTATCCGTGCCGATGTGCGCAATACGTATACTAGTGATAACGATTCGCGTTTCCAAGAGACGGCCATGCCGCCGGCAGGCCTTTCCCATCGGCGTTTTCGATAACCGGAACCCCAAGGGATTGACTTTGCGCAAACCCGGGCGGCCACGGCACCCCTCGGACCGGCACCAGCGCGGCACGCCGGCCCGGCCAGGCAACGCATTGGCGGGAGAGACTAGATGTAGTCGAACAGGGAGAGGTTCTGCACGCGGCCGAAGGTGGATTGGGCCGCCTCGAGCCCGGTGAGCTCCTGGTTGAAGCGGCCGGTGGCCTCGGCGTAATCCAGGTCGCGCTCGTCGGAGGTGGCCTGCTTGAGGTCGATGATCGCCGCCTCGTTGCTGGCCTTCTCGCTATCGAGGGTGGACAGGCGGGCGCCGATCTCCGCCCGCACCCGGAAGGTGTTCTCCATGGCCAGGTCCAGATCGCCCAGGGCGCGGTCGGCGGCGTTGCGGAAGTCGGGCCCCTCACCCTCCTTAAGGGCGCCGATGAGCTCATTGACGGTGGCGAAGATCGACTGGGATCGGCTACCGGTGACCGTGAACCGGTCGCCGTCCTCGAACCCCCCCTGGCCCGGATCGGGGTTGCCCTCGATCTTCACCCGGACGCCGTCGTCCACCTCGATGGTCGCCCCCGGCTCATACAGCGGGGCGTCCTCCACCGCCGGCGGCCCGCCGTTCTCGCCGTTCACCCACTCCCAGGCGTTCTCGTCCTCGGGGTTGTGGGTGCGTTGGATGGCGTAGCGGGTGTTTCCGTCCGCGTCCTCGGCGAAGCGCACGCGGTACTGCTCGGCATCCAGGCCCCGGACCTTGCCGTCGACCACGCTGACCACGCCGGTGCCGCGGTTCTCCTCGCCCTGGAAGGCCTGGTACTGGCCGTTGCCGTCGGGGACCTTCATGAAGGCGTCGAAGCCGGAGTGATCCACGCCGATCTGGCGTCCGGGCCCGATGCGCACCTCGCGGCTGTTCTGGTCGCCGTGGTAGGTCACGTGGCCATCGGTGCCCATATTGAACGGCTGGGTGCGGGTGCGCGAGCCGGAGAAGAGATACTCCCCATTGCCGTCGCGGCTGTTGCCGAGTTCCACCAGCTGCTTGTAGCGCTCCTCGATCTCCGCGGCGATGTAGCTGCGGGTGTCGGCGTCCTGGCTGCCGTTGGCCGCCTGGACGGTGAGTTCGCGGATGCGCTGGAGCTCGTTGCCGGCCTGCTCCAGGGCGGACTCGGACATGGACAGCCGGGTCCGCGCCAGATCGCCGTTGCGGTTGAACCGCTCCACCGACTCGGTGGCCCGTTTGAGATCCAGGGTGCGCGCAGCCGAGGTGGGATCATCCGACGGCCGCAGCACCCGGCGCCCGCTGGAGAGCTGGGTCTGCGTGTCGTTGATCTCGCTCTGCTGGCCGGTCATGTTCTGAACGGCCGTGTTCTGCATGTGGCTCGTGGATACGCGCACGGCTCACCCCCTTAGCGACGCACCGCGTTGAGCATCTCCTGGAAGACCTCGTCGGCACTGGTGATGATCTGGGCGGCGGCCTGGTAGGCCTGCTGATACTCCATCATGTTGGCCGCCTCCTCATCCAGGTTGACGCCGGAGAGCTCCTCCCACTGCTCCTTGGCCTGGTTGAGCAGGGCCTCCTGGGCATCGCGATTGGTCTGCACCCGCTGGCTGAAGCCGCCGAGCTCGCCGACCATGGCGCTGTAGGCCTCCTGGAAGGTGCTGTTGCCGTTGTCCATGACGGTCTCTTCCATCAGCTCGGCCATGCGCAGGGCGTTGGTGTTGTCGCCCACGCCCTCGTAGTTGCCATAGAGCCCGAAGCGATCCCCGTCATCCGGCACGCCGGAGATGCGCACCGAGACATCCAGCGCCGCCAGCGTCTCGGCCTGGGCGCTGCCGGCCGGCTCCACGTCCTCGGCCAGGTTCACCACCTGGCCGCGCTCGATGTCCTCGGGGGCGTAGTCGAAGGTGCCCGCCGTCTCGCCACCGATGGTCACGGTGAACGTGCCGTCATCGGCGTAGGTCATCTCGACTCCCTGCTGCAGGGCACCCCCCTCCTCCAGGGCTGCCATGACGCCTTCGGCCCGCCCGACATCCGGCGGACCGATCTGCGCGCGCCCGGTGTTCTCGGTCTGACCGTCGGCGCGCGGCGCCTCGCCGGTGACCACCGGTGCGGCCGCCGCCACCTGGGTCGGCCGCGCGAGCCGGCCCTCGATCCCCTGAGCCGCGTCCCGGGTGGGCTGGATCAGGAAGCGGTCGCCCTCCTCGACGGCGCCGTCGCCGGACTCCGGCGGATAGAGGATCAGCCCGTCGAAGCGGTAGCCGCCGTCCGCGTCGGGCTGGATGTCGGCATCCCCGCCCTGGCCGAGGGTACGCACCTCGTTGGCGTCCTGAGTGGCCACCTGCCACTGCCCGTCAACGAGGCGCACCTGGTAGTTCTCGCGGCGCAGCTCACCGATACGCTCCTCGTCGACGATCACCTGCGGCTGGCCCTCGCCGGCGTTGCCGCGGTGGGCGGAGACCCCGGCCTCTCGGGCGTAGTCGAAGAAGTCGTCACCGGCCTCGGGGTAACCGCTGTCGAACTGGATGCCGCTGCGGTGCTGCTCGTTCATGGCCCCGGCCAGGGAGGTGGCCACCCGGCCGATCTCATCGCGGGTCTCGTCCAGCACACCGTTGCGGAACTCCAGCAGCCCGCCCAGCGAACCGCCCTGAACGGCGTCGGTGATCTGAACGGCGCGATCGCCCCGGCGGACAGCCAGCTCCGGGCGCTCCGGCTCGAAGGCGTTGCGCGTGACTTCCAGGGTGTTGGCGCGGTCGCCGGTGACCAGCGGCTGGCCATTGCCAATGCCCACGTTCAGCGACCGGTCGTCCTGCTCGGTCACCCGGACCGTGACGTGCTCGGAGAGCTCGCGGATCTTCTCGTCGCGCTGGTCGAGCAGGTCGTTGGGCGGGCGCTGCGGGTTGGTCCAGCGGCTGCGGATCTCGCCATTGAGCTCGGCGATGGACTCGGCCAGGCCGTTGACCTTGTCGGTCTCGGCCCGCACCCGCTTGTTGACGTCCTCTTCCAGGGTCAGCAGTCGGTTGTCCAGGGTCTGGAAGCGATCGGCCAGGGCCTGCCCCTGGGTGAGCAGCTGCTGCCGGGCAACGGTGTTCGAGGGGTCGTTGGCCACCTCCTCGACGGCGTCGAAGAACTGACGCAGCGCCGGGCTCAGCCCGGCGTCCTGGTCGGCAACCAGGTTGTCGATGCGCCCGGTCATCTCCGCGAGTCGATCCAGGCGCTCATATTCAGCGTGGTTGTTGCGCAGGGCGTCGACGCGGTGATCCTCGGTCAGGCGCTGGATGGTCTGCACCTGCGTGCCGGTGCCGACGGCCCCGCGGGAGTGGTAGTGCGGGATGCTCGTATCCTGCTCCACCCGTTGGCGGCTGTAGCCGTCGGTGTTGACGTTGGAGATGTTGTGCGACGTGGTCGCCAGCCCGCGCTGGGATGCGCGCAGCCCGGAGATGCCCGTCTGCAACAGATCAACCATAGACTCCGCCTCGCTGGGGCCCGCAGGCCCACCCTGCCCTGTCTAACCTCTCGGCACGGAATCGGAAATCTTGAGGGTCTCACCGCCGATCCGCACCCCCTGCCCGTCGTCACCAAGCTCCATGATCCGCTGCAGCTTCTCCGCGTACTGCGGATCGGTGGCGTACCCAGCCCGCTGGAGGGCCTCGACATACCGCTCCGGATCGTCGCCGACCTCCAGGGCCTCACGGTAGCGCGGGTTGCGCTCGAGGAAGTCGGCGTAATCGGCAAAGCTCTCGGCCACCGAGTCGTAAGCGCGGAAGTCGGCCATCTCGCGCTGCGGGATACCATCCCGGTACTCCAGGGTGGGCACGCGCACGGCATCGCCCTGCCAGTCCGCGGAGTGGGCCTTGATATTGAACAGATTGTTGGCGCTGCGCCCGTCCCCGTCGGCCACCATGTGCTGGCCCCACCCGGTCTCCAGAGCAGCCTGGGCCACCAGGGCCACCGCTGGCACCCCGAGGCGCTCGGCGGTCTCCCTGGCCGCCGGGGTGATGTCCTCGACGAAGTCCTGCGGGCTCGACCAGCCGGCCCCCTTGCCGCCGAGGCCGCCACTGCGGCCTTGCGCGCCGTCGCCCGCGTCCGCCGCCGCGAGCTCCCCGGCATCGGGCTGCACCGGCACCGCCGAGTGGCGGTAGTCCGAGATCTCCTGCGGCAGCCCCTGCATCCGGTCGGTCTCGAAGCCCGCATTCTCGCGCAGCTGTTCTTCGATCATCGGGGCCAGCCCCAAGCCCTCGCCGTCACGGGACATCTGCACCGCCATCTGCCGGTCGAAGAGGTCGCGGTACGTCTCCTCGGCGTTGCCGCCGAAGATCTCATCGCCCGGGGTGGCCTGGCGCATCTGGCCGAGCATCATCTCGACGAACACCGCCTCGAACTGCCGCGCCACCTCGGCGAGGTCCTCCTCGCTGGGGTTGCGCGTCATCGAGCGCAGCTGCTGCAGACCCTGGGGCTCGAGGGCGTTACCGAGGGCACCGCTGCTGTTGTGCATGGTCGCCTCCCTAGATGATGGTCAGCTCGGCACGCAGCGCACCGGCGCGCTTGAGGGCCTCGAGGATAGCCACCAGGTCGCCGGGGGCGGCGCCCACGGCGTTGATGGCGTCGACGATCTCGTTGAGATCGGCGCCGGCTTCGAAGACGAAGGCCGGATTCTCACCCTCGAGGCCCTCCATGTCCTCGTCGGGGACGATCAGCGGCTCATCCAACCCGAAGGGGTCGTCGGCCACCTGTTCCGGGCCGCCGGCGCCAATGGCCACGGTCATGTTGCCGTGGCTGACCGCCGCCGGGCGGACGCGGACATTGGAGCCCATGACGATGGTCCCGGTGCGGGCGTTGACGATGACCTCCGCCGGCGCCTCACCGGGCTCGACACGCAGCTCCTCGAGGAAGGAGATGAAGCTCACCCGCTGATCCGAATCCCGCGGCGCGCGGACCCGCACCGAGCCGGCATCACGGGCACGGGCGGTGTTCGGCCCGAGGTTGTGGTTGATCACCTCGGCGGTACGGCGGGCGGTGGTGAAATCCGGCTCGTGGAGGTTGAGCACCACCTCGTCGCGATCCTGGAAACCGGTCTCGATGCGCCGCTCGACCATAGCGCCGTTGGGGATGGAGCCGCCAAGCTGGTTGTCCACGGGGATCTCGGTGTCCTCGGCGCCGAAGCCGCCGATGACCACACGCCCCTGGGCCACCGCGTAGACCTCGCCGTCGGCGGCACGCAGCGGCGTCATCAGCAGCTCGCCGCCCTGCAGGCTGTCGGCATCGCCCAGCGACGAGACACTGACATCGATCTGCTGCCCGGGACGGGTGAAGGCCGGCAGCTCGGCGGTGATCATCACCGCCGCGGTGTTGTCCGCGTCCGGATCCACATCGTGGGGGATGTTGACGCCCTGGCTGGCGAGCATAGAGCGCACGCTCTGCTCGGTGAACGGCGTGTCGTCGCCGGTCCCGTCCAGACCCACCACCAAGCCGTAGCCAACCAGCTGGTTGCTGCGCACCCCGGCCACCGAGGCGATGTCCTTGATCCGCTCGGCCGCTGAGACACTCGCCGCGAGCATCACCAGGAGCACCCCCGCGGCGACCTGGATCCAGCGTGTGTCGATCCTGCGCATTCTCATCACCTTGCGTCCTCCCGAGCGCGCCGTCCATCGCGGCGGCACCCGCCGTTCAGTAGCGCCTCATCAGAAAACGCGTCAGCCACCCCGGTTGGGCGGAGTCGCTGAGCGCCTCTTCGCCGGTGTAACCGACCTGCATGTTCGCCACCCGGTTGGACGAGACCTCGTTGTTGGCCCCCACGTCGTCGGTGCGCACGATCCCGGAGATGCGCAGCGTCTCCTGGCCCTGACTGACCCGTACGTTCTTCTCGCCGCGGATGACCAGATGTCCGTTGGGGGTGGTGTCCACCACCACGGCATTGATCGTGCCGGTGAGGTTCGTCTCCTGGTCCGCGCTCCCGCCGCCCTCGAAGCTGGCCTCGCCCTCCTGCTCGAAGGCGAAGGGGCGGCCGAAGATCTCCAGGTCCTCGCCGCCGATCTGCGGCGCCGGGATATCCGCCTCCTGCTGGCGCGCCATCTCGGAGTTGATCGAGCGATCGCCGGCGGTCTCCTCCTCGATGACCACGGTGATCAGATCCCCGGTGCGCCGCGCGCTGCGGTCCTCGAACAGCCGCATGCTGCGCTGTTCATCAAAGACCGAGCCGGTCCGCTCGTCCGGGTCATCGGGGATGTCGACCCGCGGCGCGGTGATCGGCGACGGATCCGGCGCCTCCTGCGGCATCGGGGTACACGCCGCTGCCGCCACCCCGGCCACCATGGCCGCGGCACAGCCGCGTACCCACCGATGCCAGCGCATCATCTCAGCCGCCCTCAGACGTTCTGGTTGAGGAACTGGAGCATCTCATCGGTGGTCGAGATGGCCCGGGTGTTGGTCTCGAAGCCGCGCTGGTTCTCGATCATGTTCACCAGCTCCTCGGCGATGTTCACGTTGGAGGTCTCCAGGGCCCCCTGCATGACGTTGCCCAGGGCCCCCTCCCCCGGGGCACCCACCTCGGGGGCGCCGCTCGAGGCGGTCTCAAGGAACATGTTCTCGCCCACCGGCTCGAGGCCGGAGGGGTTGATGAAGTCGGCGAGCTCGATCTGGCCGATCTCCTCGGGCTCCTCGTCGCCGGGGATCTTGGCGCTGACCGTACCGTCGCTGCCGATGCTGATGGTCTCGGCCTCCTCGGGGACCTGGATGGCCGGCTCGAGCAGGTAACCGCCGGAGGTGACGATCTCACCGTTCTCGTTGAGCTGGAAGGCGCCGTCCCGGGTATAACCCACCTGCCCGTCGGGACGGAGGATCTGGAAGAAGCCCTTGCCCTCGATGGCGACATCAAGACTCCGCTCGGTCTGCTGCACATTGCCCTGGGAGTGGATCTTCTCCGTACCCATGACCCGCGAGCCGGTGCCGAGCATCAGCCCCGAGGGCAGCAGGTTGTCCTGGCTGGCTCGGGAGCCGGGCTGGCGGACGGTCTGATAGAACAGGTCCTCGAAGTTGGCCCGGTCCTTCTTGAAACCGTTGGTGTTCACGTTGGCCAGGTTGTTCGACGTCACCTGCATACTCTTCTGCTGGGCGTCGAGTCCGGTCTTGGCTACCCAGAGGGCGGGATCCATGGCGTCACCTCATTGTTGTTCGTTTGTCACGGCAGTGGACAGCTCGCGCCACCTCAGCCCGGGTGGTTGAGCAGCTGGGCGCTGGTCTGCTCGTTCTCCTCGGCGGCGGTCAGCATCTTGATGTGCGTCTCGAACTGCCGCGCGTGATCGATCATGTTCACCAGCGATTCCGCCATGTTCACGTTGCTGCCCTCGAGCGCGCCGCCGCGGACCTTCACTTGCGCGTCGTCAGCGGCCGGTTCGCCCTCGGCGTGGCGGATCAGCCCGTCCTCGCCCTTGACCAGCTGCGTCGGGTCCGGATTGACCAGGCGCAGCCGGTCTAGCTCGATGGGCGCCCCGGCTCCGTCCTGCGGGGTGGCCGTGATCACCCCGTCGTCGGCGATGTCCACCTTGGTGTCCGGCGGGATCGAGATGGGCCCGGCCTCGCCCATGACCAGGTGGCCATCGCCGGTGGTCAGCAGCCCCTCGGGCGTCGTCTGGAAATCGCCGCGCCGGGTGTACGCCTCGTCGCCGTCCGGGGCCTGGACCACGAACCAGCCCTCGTCCTGGATGGCCACATCCAGGTCGCGCCCGGTGGTCTCGATCGGCCCCGGGTTGAAGTCGGTCCCGGCACGCAGCTCCTCGGCGTAGGCCCGGGTGGCGAAGCCGGGCCCGTAGACCGGCGCCTGGTAGAAGCTGTCCAGGTCGGCGCGGAAGCCCGGGGTGCTGGCGTTGGCCAGGTTCTGGTTGTTGTGGTGCTGCGCCTCCAGGGAGTGCTTCGCCCCGGTCATGGCCACATACAGTTGACGATCCATACGCCTCTACCCGTTCTGCCCCGCCGCGGCGGGAGGGGACACCCCGTTAGCGGATGTTGAGGATCTCCTGAGTCACCTGATCCTGGGTGCTGACCATCTGCGCATTGGCGGAGAAGTTGCGCTGCGCGGTGATCATGTTCACCAGCTGATCGGAGACCTCCACGTTGGACTGCTCCAGGGCGCCGTTCTCGATGCGGCCAAACTGGCCCTGACCGGCCACGCCGATCAGCGGATCCCCGGCATCGCGGGTCGCCTGCCAGGAGGTCTCGCCCACGGACTGCAGGTTCTCCTCCGACGGGAAGCTGGTCAGCGCCACCTGACCGACGGCCTGGGCCTCGCCGTTGCTGTAGCGGGCCAGGATGGTGCCATCGCCCTCGACGTTGATGTTCTCGAACTCGCCGGCGGTGTAGCCGTCCTGGGAGACGTTGGTGACGTTGAACGGCCGAGCGAACTGGGTCATCTCGCCGAAGTCGATGTCGATGTCCAGGTCGTCCACCTCGGCGAGCAGCGGGATCTCCTCGAGGCTGGCGATCCGCCCTTCATCATCGCCCTCGGCATCGACCAGCGAACCGGAGGTGTCGAAGGTGAGACGGTGCGGGCCGAAGAAATCCTCACCCTCGGCACCCGCCGCATCGTAGTCCACCCCGTCGATCTGGGTGTAGACATCCCACTCGTTGTTGCCCGCCTTGCGGAAGTAGAAGGTCGCGTCCCGGGCCGAGCCCTGGGAGTCGTAGAGGGTGGTCGTCGTCGACTCGGTGAAAGTCTCGCTGTCGTCCGGATCGAACGCCACACCCTCATCGATCACCTCGGCATCGGCGCTGAGGTTGGCGGCGATCTCGACGTTCTCGCTGGCACGCGCCGGGATCCCGTCGGTGGGCAGCTGAAGCTGGTCGCGACCGTCGCCGATGCGGCTGCCGTCCTCGTCGGTCTGGAAGCCGGTCAGGCGCTTGCCGGTGTTGTTGACGATGTAGCCGTCGCGATCCACCTCGAACTGACCGGCCCGGGTGTAGCTGACCTCGCCGTCGTCCTCAAGGCGGAAGAAGCCGCGCCCCTCGATACCCAGATCCAGGCTGCGCTCGGTGAACTCGAAGGACCCCTGGCTGAACATCTGGCCGACGTTGGCCAGCCGCGACCCCTGCCCCACGGCCAGCTGCGGGATGCCCATCGGGCCCATGGCGAAGAGGTCGTTGAACTCCGCCCGCGACTCCTTGAAGCCCGTAGTGCCGGCGTTGGCCAGGTTGTTGCTGGTGGTCTCCAGGTCCTTGGAGGCGGAGTTGATCCCGGTTAGCGAGATGTTGAATGACATGGCTGATCTCCTCGATCCCCGCTGCTCTTGTTCGTCTTATCGGATGCGCTTGACGTCGGATAGCGACATCTCACCGAGCCCGGCCACGCTGAGCTCCGGCGGCCGGCCGTCCATCCCCACCGAGACACTGGTCACCGGCGCACCCACCAGGGTGGGCACCGGCTCGCGCTCATCACCGTCCTCAACGTAGGCGTTGACCTGGTACGTGCCCTGGGGCATGCGCTGGCCGTCGTTGTCGGTACCGTCCCAGGTGAAGGGGTGTTCGCCCTCTTCCATCTCGCCAAGCTGCTCACGATGGACCCGCTCTCCGGCCTCGTTCTCGATCTCGACGGTCAGATTGGGGGCCGAGCGCTCGAGCTGGAGCAGCGCCTCCATCTCCCCATCCTCGGGCAGATAGGCCTCGCGGCTCTCGGTGACCACCTCACGGCCGACCAGCTGCGAGGCGCGCAGCGACTGATCCGAGCGCATGTGCTCGAAGAACTCGCGGAAGTCCGACTGCAGCTGCTCGATCCCCGAGGCCGTGGTGAACTGGGCGATCTGCCCCATCATCTGCTCGGTGTCCTGCGGGTCGGTCGGATCCTGGTTCTCGAGCTGGACCATCATCAGCTCCAGGAAGTCCTCGTGGCCGATGCTCTGCGGGTCGCCGTCGTCCTTCTCGTCGGGGATGCTGCGCAGATCCTCGGGCAGCGCCTCATAGCCCGACCGGGCGACCGAACCGGACGGCTCGCCGCGCGAACCGCCGGCGGGGCCACTGCCCACGGGCTTCTCGGCCGCCTTCTGCGCCGCCTGCACACCCTCGGCGACGCCCTGCGTGGCCCCGCCGCCCGGCTTACCGGATCCGCCGTCACCGGCGTTCGGCGGTTTGGGGGCCTTCTGGCCGCCACCGGCGGCCCCGCCCATCAGTTGGCTCGGATCGAGCATGGTCGCTCCTCCCGGATTCAGCGGCCGAGGCGCAGGGTCTCGAGCATGAGATCCCGCGAGGTGTTCATGACTTCGACGTTGTTCTGGAACGACCGCGAGGCGGAGATCATGTTGGTCATCTCCTCGACGGAGTTCACGTTGGAGCGGTAGACGTAGCCGTCGTCATCCGCCTGCGGATGGTGCGGCTTGTACAGCGGCTCAATCTCGGCGTCGCTCTCCACCACACCCGGCATGAAGACCGGCACGCTGGGCGACGGGCTGGCCCAAGGGTCGCCGGCCGCCGGCACACCGGCGGGCTCGCCGCCAAAGAACTGACGCTGGAAGCTCACCGGGCTGACCCGATCCACCGGCCCGCCGGATTCGGCCCAGCCGGGGGTTTGCGCCGGCTGCGGTCCGCCGCCCTGCGGATAGCCGCCCTGGGCCTGGTGGAGCGCCGCGGCGAAAACCGGCTGCCGGGCGCGGTACGCCTCCTCGGGGCTGGAGGCGACCGTCTCGGCGTTGGCCAGGTTGCTGGCCACGGTGTTCAGGCGCAGCTGCTGGGCGTTCATCCCGGTGCCGGCGACGTCGATGGCGTGCATCAAGGACATGTTCGCTTACTCCCCTCGGATGGCGCCGGTGAGCTTCTGGATCCGGCCGTTGAGGAAGTCCACGGCGGCCTGGTAGTTCACGGCGTTCTCGGCGAACTTGGCCTGCTCGACGTGCATCTCGACGGTGTTGCCGTCGAGCGAGGCGGCGTGGGGCTCCCGGTATAAAGATTTCGGATCGCCTGCCGCCATGGTGGATGAAGGCGGCGGTTGCACGTGCTGCGCATGCGTCGCCTGCAACGGCTGGGGCTGCGGTTCGCTGGCCTGGCGCATGGCCTCGCGGAAATCCATATCACGCGCCTTGTAGCCGGGCGTGTCCGCGTTGGCGATGTTCGAGGCGAGCAGCTCGTGCCGCTCGCCGCGCAGGCGCATGGCCTGCTCGGGTACCGAGAAGGCCTGATCGAAGCCGATCCGCATGGCGGACTCCCGTGGTGTTCGTTCACGGGACCTTTATGCAGATCGCGTGCCAGGCACGCGGGGTTGGCGGATCAACGACTAAGCCGGAAGAAGGCGGCAACGGGCGGCAAGCGCTTGCCGCCCGGCGGCAGGGTCTGTCCGTCAGCCGCGGCGCCGGTAGACCACACCGCCATCGAGGCGGACCAGCTCGAACTCGTCGGAATGCCGGGCGAGGGACTCCGACGCCCCGACGATCAGGTACCCGCCCGGGCGGGTCACCTCGGCGATGCGCTGGACGATATCCCGCCGCGAGTCCCAGCCGAAGTAGATGAGCACGTTGCGGCAGTAAACGATGTCGAATCGACCCAGACCGGCGTAGCTCTCCAGCAGGTTGTGGACGCGGAAGCTGGTCCGCCGGCGCACGGCGGGCTTGACCTCCCAGGTGTTCTCGCCGACGGCATCGAAGAACCGCTGCTGGCGTTCCGGCGCCAGCCCGCGGCGCGCCACGTTGGCGGTATAACGCCCCCGCCGCGCCTCCTCGACCATCGCGGTGGAGATGTCGGTCCCGAGGATCTCGGCCTCCATACGCCCGCCGCTGTCGTTGTACTCGTCGACGGTCATGCTGATCGAGTACGCCTCCTGCCCGGAGGAGCAGGCCGCGGACCAGATGCGCACCGGCCAGACGCGGCGGCGCTCCATCTCGGGGAGCAGGTGCCGACGCAGGACGTCGAAGGGGAAGCGGTCGCGGAACCACTGGGTCTCGTTGGTGGTCATCGCCTCGATAACCCGCCCCTTGAGATCGGCGGTGGGGCGCTGCTCGAGCCGCTGGACAAGGGTGGCCAGATCCGGGATGCGCTCGGCCTCGAGCAGCGGCCCGAGCCGGCTGGCCACCAGGTACTGCTTGCTCGGCCCAAGGACGATCCCGCAGGCGCGCTCCAGGAACCGTGCGAACGCCTGGTACTCCTCTTCACCCACGGAAAGCGCGGCCAAACCGTCCTCCTTGCATGCTCATCCCCCTCGCTCGGCCAGCCGGGCGCCGACCCGCTCGGCCAACTCCCGGGAGTGGAACTTGGCCAGGAACTCGTCGGCCCCCACGCGACGCACCATCTCGGTGTTGAAGACACCGCTGAGCGAGGAGTGGAGCAGGACGTGGACCCCGGCAAGCCCCGGATCCTGCCGGATCGATCGGGTCAGGGTGTAGCCGTCGAGCACCGGCATCTCGATGTCCGAGACCACCATCAGCAGATCGTCGAGCCCGGAGGGATCCTGATCCTTCCAGGTGCGCAGCTGCTCCAGCGCCTCGCGGCCGTTGTTCTTGGTGACCACGCGCACACCGATCTCCTCGAGCGTGCGCTTGATCTGCCCCCGGGCGACCGCCGAGTCGTCCACCACCAGGACCTTGTAAGCCTCGGAGCCCTCGGCGTGATCCACGCCACCGCCCTCGGTGACCTCCGGATCGGCGCCGCCGGCACGCTGAACCTCGGCGAGGACCTTCTCGACGTCGACGATCTGGATCATCTGCCCGTCGTAGCGCGCCACGGCGGTCAGGTAGCTGCCGGCGCTGCCCCCGCTCGGCGGCGGCAGCACGTCCTGCCAGTTGATGTTGACGATCCGGTCCACCCCGCCGACCAGGAACCCCTGGACCTGACGGTTGTACTCGGTGACGATGATGTAGTTGCCTTCTTCCTTGGTGATGGCGCCGTTGCCGGTGGCGTAGCTCAGATCGAGCACCGAGAGGGTGTGGCCGCGGACGTAGGCGATGCCGAGGGAGGCCGGATGGGCATGCGGCACGTAACTGAGCTCCGGGGCCGGTATGACCTCGCGGACCTTGAACACGTTGATCCCGTAGCGCTGCCGCCCCTCGAAACGGAACAGCAGCAGCTCCATGCGGTTATGGCCAGCCAGCTGGGTCCGCTGGTCGACGGAGCTCATGATTCCGGCCATCGCTGACGGCTCCCTTATCGGCGTACGTCCCGGGGGCTGGCCCCCGCCCGTTGGCGTCATGTTAATCCGGTAGCCGGATCAGGGAAAGCGGCCGACGCCGCGGCACACCCTTTGCATATTTCTCCGGAGGATCACCAACCGAATGGAGGTTGCGCGCGGACCGATGAGCAGACCCGCCGGCGCCACCCCCGCCCGCAGGGTCGGGCGCAGTGCGCGACCGTCGCCCGCCTGGCGCCTGGCCGTCGTATTGTTGGCGCTGACGGTCCTGGCCCCGGCGGCGGCGCAGGCCAGCACCCAGTCGCCGGAGGCCATCCGTGAGACGGCGGAGGTGTTCCTGCGCGAGGCGCTGGCCGGCGAGTACGACGAGGTGGAGGTCGAGGCCCGCGGGGTGGACGGCCGGTTGAAACTGCGTGCGTGTGACGGCGAGCTGGAGGGGTTCATCCCCCGCGGGCGCAGCCCCCACCAAGCCGGTACCGTGGGGGTGCGCTGCAGCGGAGAGGCACCCTGGACCGTTTACGTGCGCATGGAAACCACCTTGAAGACGGAGATGGTGGTGGCCGCACGCAGCTTGCGCCGCGGACAGCGGCTCGCGGCGGCGGATCTGCGCACCGCTACGCGGGATGCGCGCCGGGTCCGCGGCGAGTTCTACCGCGACGCCGGCGATCTGGTCGGCCAGGAGGTACGCCGGAGCCTGCGCGAGGGGGTGGCCGTGACCGGCAACCACGTGCAGCCCCCGACGCTGGTCGAGCGCAACGACCGGGTCACCATCGCCGCCGGCCGGGGCGATGCCATCCAGATCAGCAGCCGTGGCCGCGCCCTGGAGCACGGCCAGAAAGGCGACCGGATCCGGGTGGAGAACCTGGACTCCGGACGGGAGATCCAGGCACGGGTCGTCGGCGAGGGCCAGGTCCGGGTCGGCGATTAGGCCGCAGGCGGCGGGAGTTGCCGTCAGTGGCAACCTGGGTCACAGTAACCGGAACCAGGACTCAAGTTCCTGCCCGGGCCGCCGATAGATACGGATAGCACGGGTCCATGCAGGCCAGGGAGCGGCGCTGCAGCCCGCATAGGAAAGGTTTTGAGGAGAGCCCGATGTCCAATCCGATCGAAGGAGGGGGTCCGCGCCCCGTCGGACCCGCGACCGCCCAGCCGGGCAAGGGCCCGAAGAGCGGCGGCGCCGACGAGGCGTCGAACGCCCCGCCCCGGGGCGCAGGCGGCGCCGACGAGGCCGAGACCTCGGAACGACTGCAGACGGTCCGCGAACGCATCGACCAAACCCCGGAAGTCGACCGGGATCGGGTCGAAGCCATCAAGGAGCGGATCGCCAACGGCGACTACCCGGTGGACGCCGAGAAAGTCGCCAAGAAGTTCGCTGAGCTTGAGGCGCTGGTCGAGTCGTGATGACGCCGGCGGAGCACGGCCGCTCTGACCGCTTTCCGCGCCAGACGCTGGACGCGGAGCTGGCGCAGCGCCTGGCCGTGCGCGTCGAGCGCTGCCAGGCGCGCGCCGGGGAACTCGCCGCCACCCTCGAGGCCGAGGCCCGGCAACTGATCGACCGGGACCTGAACGGCTTCGACGAGCTCCTGCGCCGCAAGGGCGCCCAGGTCGAGGCCCTGGAAGAGGCCGAGCAGCAGCTGCGGCGGGTTCTCACCGAAGCCGGCTATCCGCCGGGGACCGCTGGCGTGCGGGCGGTGTTGCGTACTGCACCGGAGTCGCTGCGCTCCGCCTGGGGCGAGCTGGAGCAGTTGCTGCGCACCATCCAGGCCCGCAACGAGGCCAATGGCCGCCTCATCCACCGCAACCTCGACCATACCCGGCGCCTGCTCGACCTGGCCACCGGCGCCCACGAGCGGGCCGATGAACTCACCTACGGCACCCACGGCGGCTACACCGCCAGCGACCGCTCCCGGCGCATCACGCGCGCCTGACAATACCCGCTCCGGCAACCTCCGAACCGGGCCGCGGCCCGCGTGCTATCTTCAGGGGATGGAACGACGGAGGCAGCCATGACCGAGATCGACCCTGCCACGGCCAGCCACGAAGCGATCCGCCCCCACCACGCCGAGCACGCTGCCGAGCAGCGTCGCCAGGAGGCCCTGCGCCCGGAACGGGACGGGGAGACAACGGGGACGGAACGGATCCGGGAGGAGCGCACCGAGGCGGCCGGCAACCGGGATGCGGAGTCGGTGCGCGCCAGCGACCCGGTGGCGGTCAACGCCTCGGGGCCGGATTCGGCCACCGGCGAGGTGCCACGAGATCGGGAGGAAGCCCGCGCCCTGGCCGAGGAGACCCGGGAACGGATCCTGGACAATCCGGAGCGGGCGGCGGAGTCCGTGCGCGATACCGCCCACGAGCCCGCCGCCAGCCGGATGAGCCGGGCAATCGAAGCCCTTAGTTGATCTTCTCCTTGATGCGCGCCGCCTTGCCGCTGAGCTCGCGCAGGTGGTAGAGCTTGGCCTGGCGCACGTCGCCGCGGCGCTTGACCTTGATGCTCTCGATCTGCGGGCTGTAGGTCTGGAAGACCCGCTCGACGCCCTCGCCGTGGGAGGTCTTGCGCAGGGTGAACGAGGAGTTCAGGCCGCGCTTGCGCTTGGCGATGACGACACCCTCGAAGGGCTGGACGCGCTCGCGACCGCCCTCACGCACCCACACCTGCACCAGCACGGTGTCGCCCGGGGCGAACTCCGGCACCGTGTGCTTGCACGCCTCGATCTGCTCGCGCTCCAGTTCGTCGATGACGTTCATGACGATTCCCCTCGGTTCTACGTTTCTTCGTGATCGTTGCCGGCCCGCGCCCCTGCGCGGTGCTCGACGATGAATTCATCCAGCAAGCGGCGCTGCCGCTCGTCCAGCTCCCGCCCGGCGAGCAGATCCGGGCGACGCAGCCACGTCCGCCCCAGGGCCTGCTTGAGCCGCCAGGTATCCACCGCCCCGTGATCCCCGGAGCGCAGCACCTCCGGCACCCCCTGCCCTTCGTAGACCTCCGGGCGGGTGTAGTGCGGATGGTCGAGCAGCCCGGTGGCGAAGGAGTCCTCGGCCGCCGAGTCCTCGTGCCCGAGCGCCCCCGGGACCAGCCGCGTAGTGGCGTCGATGGCGACCATGGCGGCGAGCTCGCCGCCGCTGAGTACGTAGTCGCCGATGGACAGCTCCTCGTCCACCTCGGCCTCGAGCAGCCGCTCGTCGATGCCCTCGTAGCGGCCACAGAGGTAGATCACCCGCTCGCGGGCCGCCAGGCGCGCCACCCCGTCCTGATCCAGCCGCGCCCCCTGGGGGCTGAGGTGAATCACCCGGGCCGGGCGCGGATCCGCTGCCCGAGCCGCTTGGATGGCCCGGCGCAGCGGCTCGACCTTCATCACCATGCCGGGACCACCGCCGTAGGGCCGGTCGTCCACGGTGGCGTGCCGATCGGTTGCGTAGTCCCGCGGGTTCCACGCAGCCAGCTCGATCAGGCCCCGCTCGGCCGCCCGGCCGACCACCCCGAACCGGGCCACCTGCTCGACCATCTCCGGGAAGACGGTGACGACGTCGATGCGCCTAGAATTCGGGGTCCCAGTCAACCTCGATGACGCCTTCCTGCTGATCGACCCGCTGAACGACGTGGTCGAGGGTAAACGGGATCAGCCGCTCTCGCTCGCCGCGCACGACCATGACGTCGTTGGCGCCGGTCTCGAACAGGTGGCTGACAGCCCCCAGCTCGACGCCGTCGACGGTGCGCACCGCCAGCCCCTGCAGATCGACCCAGTAGTATTCGCCGGGATCCGGCTCCGGCAGCAGCTCCCGCGCTACCGCGATGTCGCTGCCAACCCACTGCCGCGCTTCGTCGCGATCATCGATGCCGGCGACCCGGGCGATCAGGCCTTTGCCCTGCTCCTGCCCCGCCTCGAGCCGAACAGCCCGCCAGCCGTCGGCGGTGGCCAGCTTCCAGTCGGCGTAAGCGAACAGGTTGGTTTTCGGCTGGGTGTAGGAGTAGACCTTGACCCACCCCGCCACACCGAACAGCCCGACGATCCGGCCGACGACGACCCGCCTGGGCTCACGATCCGGCATGGACCGCGGACCGGCTTACTGAGCCGGTTGCTCGGCGCGCTCGGCCTGCCGGATCAGCTGAGCCGCACGCTCCGTCGGCTGCGCACCCTTGGCGATCCACGCCTTCGAGCGCTCGACGTCCAGCTTCAGCGGCGCCTCCTGCCCCGAGGCCACGGGGTTGAAGTAGCCCAGGCGCTCGATGAAGGCGCCGTCCCGCGGCTTTTTCGCCTCGGTAACTACGATGTGGTAGAAGGGCCGCTTCTTCGCGCCCGCCCTTGCCAGTCGAATGGTAACCATATGCGCCCTTGCGATTCCCGTTACGTTGAGTCATCGGCCCCGCGGCGGGGCTTCTGATACGTACTTGAGTAAACCGGGCATTGTACTCGCTTTGTCACTGAAGGGAAGGGTCTGCACGGAGAAAAGCGCCTCGCTCAGTCGGCGCCGTCCTCCGGATCGGCGTTGCTGAAACGCCTCAGCAACCGATCCCGGTAGCCCTGCTCGGCGACGTACAGGGCATCGGCGTCGTGGCCGCTGCGCTCGAGCCGGGCGCGCAGCAGCGACAGCCGCCGCTCGGCCTGGCTGCGCTGCTCCGCCGCCTCGGCGGAGGCATCGGCGTAGAGGGCGTCGATGAGGTCCTCGAGGCTGCGGATCTCCTGGCGCTCGGCCAACTCCGGTGGGATGCAGTTGGCGTTCTTGAGCACCCGGTAGGCGGTGCGCAGATGCTCGGGGATCATGGAGTCGTCATCGAGCTCCAGCGGCTGCCCGGCGCCGGGCAGGTCCTGGAGCTCGCCCTGCTCCACGGCCTCTTCCAGTCGGCGTTCGGCAATCCGGTCGATGAGGCTCATAACACGCCCTCCCAGAAGGCCTTCACATCCTCGACACGGCGGGTCAGCGGCATCGCCGGCAGGCTGTTGCGGAACAGTCGGCCGTAGGGTTTGCCGAGCAGGCGCGGGTCCGCAATCATCAGCACGCCGCGGTCGGCGTCGTCGCGGATCAGGCGCCCGGCCCCCTGTTTCAGGGCGATGACCGCCTCGGGTAAGAGGATATCGCGAAACGCCACCCCGCCGGCATCCTCTACCGCGCGCTGCCGGGCGGCGGTCACCGGATCTCCCGGGGCGGCGAACGGCAGGCGGTCGATGATCACCGCCGAGAGCGCCGCCCCGCGGATGTCCACCCCCTGCCAGAAGCTCGCCGTACCCAGCAGGACGGCGTCGCCGGCTTGGGCGAAGGCCTCCAGCAGCCGCCCCTGCGGGGCATCGCCCTGGACCAGCAGCGGTCGCCTCAGGGCCGTCTCCAGCTGCTCGCGGGCCAGGCGCAGCGCCCGATGACTGGTGAACAGCAGGAAAACCCCGCCCGGCGTGCAGTCGATCACCTCGCGGGCCCGCGCCACCACCGCCTGATCGTACCCCGCCTGGTTGGGCAACGGGAGCCCGCTGGGGCAGTAGAGCAGGGACTGGCCGGCGTAGTCGAACGGACTGGGCAGCTGCTCGGTGCGCACCGTATCGGCCAGCCCGAGGCGGCCCCGGAACGCAGCGAAGGAGCTACCCACCGCCAGCGTGGCCGAGAGCAGAACCCAGGCATCGGCCTCCCGCTCCATGTGCCGGCGAAAACTGCCGCCCACATCCAGGGGTGTCCGGTGCAGGGCGAAACCCCGCCCGCGGGTCTCGTACCACTGGACCTCGCCCTCCGCGGGGGCGAGGAAGCAGCCGAGGGCCTCCTCCAGCTCACCGGCGCGCCGGTGGCACGCCTCCAGCTCGGGGCCACGCTCGGCCACCAGAGCGAGGGCTTGCTGCAGGCCAGCCGCTGCCCCGCGCAGGGCTTCGGCCGCCTCGGCGCCCCCCGATTCGGCCACCGTGTACCAGGCATCCCGCTGCTCCCCCCCTTCCAGGGCCAGGCGCAGCCCGGCGACCGCCGCCTCCAGGGTATCGATGGCCGCGCGCAAATCCGGCATGTCGCCAGCTTCGCGCCGGTCGGCGATACGCACATCGCGAACCAGATCGCGGATCGCCCGCGCCGAGACCGAGTGACCGAAGAAACGCGCGGCCGTGTCCGGGAGCAGGTGGGCCTCGTCGAGGATCACCGCTTCCGCCTCGGGCAGCACGGCCCCGTAGCCGGCATCCTTCACCGCCCAGTCGGCCAGCAGCAGGTGGTGGTTGACCACCAGCACGTCGGCCTCGTGGGCACGCCGGCGAGCCTCGTAGAAGAAGCACGTGTCGTAGGCCGGGCAACCCTGACCGAGACAGCGCTCGGGCGTGGCGGTGATGCGCTCGGCCACCCCCTCGACGCCCTGCGGCGCCTCGGCCAGGTCGCCGCTGTCCGTCGCCCGCGCCCACTCCGCCGCCGTCTGGATGGCCGCGACCTCGTCGGGGGCGGTGAACGGCCCTTCCTCCACGGCCCGCTGCAGCCGGTAACGGCACAGGTAGTTGGCCCGCCCCTTGAGCAGGGCGGTGCGCATCGGCTGCGGGGATGCGCCCTGCAGCGCCGCCCGCACCCGGGGCAGATCGCGGTGGTAGAGCTGATCCTGCAGGGTCCGGGTGCCGGTGGAGATGATCACCCGGCGGCCGTCGAGGAGCGTGGGCACCAGGTAGGCGTAGGTCTTGCCGATACCGGTGCCCGCCTCGGCCACCAGCACCTCGCCGTCGGCTAGCGTGTCGGCCACCGCGGCGCCAAGCTGCAGCTGCCCCGGGCGCGCGGCGAACCCTTCGATGGCCCGGCTGACCGCCCCGCCGACATCGAGTTCGGCGACCACGGCCCGGGCGAAGGCTCCCCCGGGCGGCCTAGAATCGGCCAAGGCCACCGTCTCCGGTATCACCGAAACTTCGCGCCGAGGAGGCCGCGTCCCGGGCGCCGCCCCGGTCACCGCGCTCCATGCGCGCCGCCGCCACCAGCCACCACGCCTCGCGCATCACGGCGAGGTCGTCGCCGCCGGTGTCTACGGCGCGCAGGGCCAGCTCCTCGGCCCGCTGGTGGTGCCCCTGCTGGTAGCGCACCGCCGCCAGGTTCTGCCACAGCACCGCCCGCTCCGGCGCCTGGTCCAGGGCCTGCTCCAGGTGCTGTACCGCCCGGTCGTAGTCGCGCCTCTCGTAGGCCTCCCGCGCCTGCTGCGCCAGCGCCGCGATCTCATCGGCACCGCCCCGGGTCTCCTGCCGGGCGTCGGACTGTGGCTGCGACCACCAGCCCCCCTGTTCCTGCTCCGGCTCCTGCTGCGGCTGCGGCTGCGACCACCAGCCACCCTGCTCCTGCTGTGCCTCATCCCGGTCGTCCTGCCGGGGCGCTTCGGCCTGCGTGCGCGCGTCGCCACCGCCATCGGCAATGCCGTCATCAGGAGGCACATAGCAGGCCAGCGGCGCCAGGCAGACCAGTGCCGGCAGCGCGGAGAGCTTCCGCCATCGCATCATTCGGGGGCCTCGTTACAGAACCGGGCTTTGCTGCCGCCAAGGATACCAGAGCCGGGCGGAACCCGGCGCGACGCTTTACGGCCGGACAGCCGCCACGCTATAAGGGGCACGCGCGGGCACCGCGGCCCGTTGGCGGGATCCGCAGCCGCACGGCACCCACAGCCAGGAAAGAACGCATGGCCACGCCCCCGGAACACGCACACCCCGACGCCCGCGCGGTCACCCGCTCGCGCCAGGAGGTCGCCGAGCAGGTGGCCGAGCGCAGTTCGGCGATCGGCATTGAGGCGGTGCAGATCACCGAGGTCCTCAACGCCCTGGCCGCCGCCTTCGAGCGGCAGAATGAGTCGTTCAGCGACCTGCGCACCAACGCCCGCAGCATGGCCCGCAGCAACGAGGTGGTCCACCAGGCCGTCGACCGCGCCCAGCAGGTGGCCACCGAGGCCGGCAGCAACGTGGAGCACTCACGGGCCCGGATCCAGAAGGCGCTGGAGGAGATCCGCGAGCTGGCCGAGTCGGTGACGCGGGTGGAACGCCAGCTCGGTGCCCTCAACGAGGCGCTGCAGGGCGTTTCGAAGGTCTCCAGCGAGATCGCCACCATCGCCAAGCAGACCAACCTGCTCGCGCTCAACGCCACCATCGAGGCCAACCGGGCCGGCGAGGTCGGCCGCGGCTTCGCCGTGGTGGCCGAGCACGTCAAGGCGCTGGCCAAGCAGACCGCCGACGCCACCGATGACATCCACACCATCCTCGACGAGCTGACCCACATCATCGACCGCCTGGTCCAGAAAGGCGGCGAAAGCACGCTGCAGGCCGAGGCGGTGCGCGACGGCACCGAGGCGATCCAGGAGATCATGGAGACCGCCGGCAGCGCCATGGCCGATATCGACACCGACTCGGGCCGCGTCCGCGAGTCGGTGCATACCATCGACCACTACTGCCGGCGCACCGTCGAGGGGCTCGAAGAGCTGGCCGACACCGTGCGCCGGGCCACCGACACGCTGCAGGCCGCCGACCAGCGCGCCGAGAAGATCAGTCGCCACGCCCACGAGCTGATCCGGCGCACCGCCGTCGACGGGGTGGAGACCCGGGACACGCGGCTGATCCGGCGGATCCGCCGGATCGCCGCCGAACTGGGCGAGACGCTGCCGGCCGAGGCCGGCGCCGAGCAGATCGCCGCCCAGGCGCGCTCCGCCCTCGAGCAGCTCGTCGAGGGAGAAACCGGCGTACGCGCCGCCCTGATCTGCGACGCCGAGGGGCACTGCCTGGCGGCCACCGTGCCGCCGGGCGGCGCGACCGGCCTGCGCGATGCTCTGCAGGGACAGCGGCTCGACGACCGCCCCACCCGCTCGGCCCTGCGCAGCCGCGAGCCGTACCTGCTGCAGACCTACCGGCTGCAGTACGGCGGCGCGGGGCCGGTGGTCCAGGAGATCAGCGCACCGGTGCAGGCCGGGGGGCAGGTCCGGGCCTGCCTGCGGGTGATCTACGGCGGCGAGTGAACGATAGCGACGGAGCAGCGGGTATGGCGTTCATCGATTTCTTGAGGGGCCGTGGCTTCCTACCGGGGCGCTCCGGCGCTCCCCGGGCGGATACCGGACGGGACGCCCGGGAGCACGCCCTGGCGCAGGCCATCCGCGGCGTCTCGGAGGAGACCAGCCAGCTGGGCCTGGAGGTCTCCGACGTGCACGGCAACGTGGACGACACCGCCGCGCAGATGGAGCGCGAGGCGCGGTTGTTCCAGGAGCTGCGCGAGTCGTGCCAGCGCCTGTCCGAGGCGAACAAGGTCGTCGACGCGGCGGCCCGTAACGCCCAGCACGTCTCCGGTGCAGCGCGGGCCGACATGCGCCGCTCCGAAGACCGCATCCGCGATGCTCTGCAGCGGATCGCCGGGCTGAGCACCTCGGTGCGCGAGATCGAGAGCGACCTGGAGCATCTCAACGAGGCGATGCAGCGGGTCACCAAGGTGGCGCGGGGGATCGGCGCCATCGCCAAGCAGACCAACCTGCTCGCCCTCAATGCGTCCATCGAGGCAGCCCGTGCCGGCGATGCCGGCCAGGGGTTCGCCGTGGTGGCCGAGCAGGTCAAGTCCCTGGCCGCCCAGACCAGCGAGGCCACCGGGGACATGGACCGCACCCTGCAGAACCTCACCGAGCAGACCCAGGAGCTGATCGCCATCGGCCACCACAGCACGCGCCGGGCGCAGCGGGTGGAGCAGACCACGGGGCAGATGCAGAGCCTGTTCGAGCAGCTCGAGCAGTCCATGGCGTCGGTGGATGCCGAATCGGCGCGGATCGCCGAGGCGGTCCAGGAGATCGACACGCAGAGCGAGCACACCATCGAGCGCTTCGACCACAACACCGCCGAGCTGGAGGCCTCCCACTCTGACCTCGAGCGCGGCCGGGCCCAGATCGACCGCTTCCTCGCTTTCACCGAGGAGCTGATGAACCTGGCCAACGCCTCGGACGTCGAGACCGAGGACACCCCATACATCGTCCGGGTCATGGAGGTCGCGCGGCAGGTGTCGGAGCGCTTCGAGGCGGCCATCCGCGAAGGCGAGATCAGCGAGGCGGACCTCTTCGACCGCGACTACCGCGAGGTCCCGGGGACCGACCCACAGCAGTATGAGACGCGGTTCGTGGCCTTCACCGATCGGGTCCTGCCCGAGCTCCAGGAGCCGCCACTGGAGGATGCGCACATCTCCGGGTGTTTCGTCATCGACAACCGGGGCTACATCCCCACCCACAATCGCCACGTCTCGCACCCGCAGCGTCCCGACGACCCACAGTGGAACGCCCGCCACGCCCGGCAGCGGCGTATCTGGGAGGACCGCACCGCACAGTCGGCGGCGCGCAACGAGAAACCCTTCCTGCTGCAGACCTACCGGCGGGACATGGGCGGCGGCCGCTTCGAGTTGATCCGCGACGTCTCCGCCCCGATCCAGGTCCGGGGCAAACACTGGGGGGCGGTGCGGATGCTCTACGAGCCATAGCCGCCACCGGCCGGGGCGCCGGCGCCACCGCCCCGGCCGCGTCGGTCAGCCGAACAGGCGGCGGACCTTCTCCAGGGCCACCACCAGGCTCTCCACCTCGTCGTGGGTGTTGTAGACGCCGAACGACGCCCGTGCCGTGGCCGGCACGCCGTAGCGCTCCATCAGCGGCTGGGCGCAGTGGTGACCGGCGCGGATGGCGATCCCCTGCTCGTCGAGGAGCATGGCCACGTCGTTGGGGTGCGTCCCCTCCATGATGAAGGAGACGGCCCCGGCCCGACGCTGCGGCCGGCCGATGAGCTGCACCCCCGGCACCGCGGCGATGGCCTCGGCCGCGTGGCCGACCAGTTCTTCCTCCCGAGCGGCGATCCGTTCGCGGCCGATGGCCTCGATATAGCGCAGTGCCTCGCCCAGGCCGATGGCGCCGGCGATATTCGGCGTCCCCGCCTCGAAGCGCGCCGGCGGCTCGGCGTACTCGGTGCCCTCGAAGGAGACGTGGCGGATCATGTCGCCTCCGCCCTGATACGGCACCATCCCGGCCAGGTGCTCATAGCGGCCCCACAGGACGCCGATGCCGGTAGGCCCGTAGGCCTTGTGGCCCGAGAAGGCGTAGAAGTCGACCCCCAGCTCCTGGACGTCCACCGGCAGATGGGGAGCGGCCTGCGCCCCGTCCAGGAGCACGGGCACCCCTTCGGCCCGGGCCATGGCGGCGATCTCCGCCACCGGGTTGACGGTACCGAGGGCGTTGGAGACGTGGACCACGCTGACCAGCCGGGTGCGCTCATGGATCATGCCGCGCACCGTTTCCAGATCCACGTCGCCGTTGTCGTCGATGGGCACCACCCGCAGGGTGGCACCGGTCCGCTCGCAGACCAGCTGCCAGGGAACGATGTTCGAGTGGTGCTCCATGTGGGTGACGAGGATCTCATCCCCCGGCCCGACCCGGGGCGCGACGAAGCTGTGCGCCACCAGATTGATCGCCTCGGTGACCCCGCGCAGGAAGATGACCTCCCGCTCGCTGGGGGCGTTGAGGAAGCGCTGGGCCTCGGTCCGCGCCCCCTCGAAGGCCGTGGTCGCCTCCTGGGAGAGGGTGTGCACCCCGCGATGGACGTTGGCGTAGTAGTGCTGATAGCAGCCGAGTTCGGCATCGATCACCGACTGCGGCTTCTGCGCACTGGCGGCGCTGTCGAGGTAGATCAGCGGCCGTCCGTTGACCTCGCGGCGGAGCACGGGGAAGTCGGCGCGCAGCCGGTCCACATCCACCGCCCCCGGGCGGGTCGCCTCCTCGACCATGCTCATGCCTCAAAACCCTCCAGTTGCTCGCCGCCCGGCAGGAACCGGCGCAGGAGCGCACGCTCGTACGCGGCGGCCTGCGGGCAACGCACGGTCTCCACCACCTCGGCGACGAAGGCGTAGGTCAGCAGGCTCTTGGCCACGACGGGATCGATGCCGCGGGCGCGCATGTAGAACAGCGCCTGCTCATCGAGCTCGCCCACCGTGGAGCCGTGGGTGCAGCGCACGTCGTCGGCGAAGATCTCCAGGCGCGGATTGGAGTGGGCCAGCGCCCGCGGGCTGAGGATCAGGTTGCGGTTCTCCTGCTCGGCGTCGGTCTTCTGCGCCCCCGGATGGACCTTGATCAGGCCGTCGAAGACGGTCTCCGAGCGCCCGTCGAGCACGCCCTTGAAGACCTGGCGACTGCGCGTGTGCTCGGCGTCGTGGTGGACCCAGGTGTGGTGGTCGACGAAGCGCTGGCCGTCGCTGAGGTGGATGCCGGTGAGATCCCCCTCGCCGTTATCGCCTTGTACGGTCGCCTCGATGTCCACACGCACCTTGTCGCCGCCCCAGACAAAGGAGTGGGCGCCGACCCGGGCATCGCGGGCAGCGGTGCCGCTGACCGCCCCCAGCTGGCAGCCGGCGTCGCCCTCCTCGCTGATCCGGGTCAGATCCACCTGGGCGCCGGCATCGGCGATGAGCTCGGTGACCGGACAGCTGAGGTAGGCCGCCTGCGGATCACCGCTATGGTACTCCACCACACGCAGGTGGCTGGCCTCCTCGCCGTGGACGATCACACGCGGGTAGACGGCGTGGCCGGCAGTGGCAGCGCTGGTGTAGCAGACGATAAGCAGCGGCGCCTCGACCATCGCCCCGCGGGCCACCTGCACGGCCACTCCCTCGCCCATCAAAGCGGTGTTCAGGGCGATGAACGGGCTGTTGGCCGGGTCGGCGTGGGCGGCCAGATGCGTCTGCAGCCAGGCGGGTTCCTCGGCCAGCGCCTCGCTCAGGGGGCGCACCGAGACCCCGGCGGGCAGCTTGGCGTAATCCGAACGCGCCGGATCCAGCTGCCCATCAACGAAGACCAGCCGGGGCCCATCGCCGGGCGGGAGAAGTTGATCAAGCCGCCCGGTCAGGCCGTCGTCTACCTCGCCCGGGCCCTGCGGCGGGCGAAAGTCGCTGCGCAGCACCGGGGTCAGGTCGATGTGCTTCCACGCCTCCCAGCGCCGGGTCGGGAAGCCGTGGGCGTCGAAGGTGGCCATGGCCGCGCGACGACGCTCGGCCAGCCAGGCCGGCCCCGGGTCGGCGAGGTCGTCGAAGACCGCGCGCGGGTGACTCTTGAGCTCTTCCACCGCTCCCATGTCAGGCAGCCTCCTCGTCCTCGAACAGGGCGTAGCCGGTGCGCTCCAGCTCCTCGGCCAGCTCCTTGCCGCCGGAGCGCACGATGCGCCCGTTGACCATGACGTGCACGTAGTCCGGCACGATGTAGCTGAGCAGGCGCTGGTAGTGGGTGATGATCAAAAACGAGCGCTGCGGGTCGCGCATGCTGTTCACGCCGTCGGCCACAGCGCGCAGGGCGTCGATGTCCAGCCCGGAATCGGTCTCGTCGAGGATACACAGCCGCGGCTCGAGCATGGCCATGTGGAAGATCTCGTTGCGCTTCTTCTCGCCGCCGGAGAAGCCGGCGTTGACCGGTCGGTTGAGAAGCGACTCGTCAAGCTTGACCCATTGCGCCCGCTCGCGGGCCATCTTGAGGAAGCTGACCGGGTCGATCTCGCCCTCACCCCGGGCCTCACGGGCGGCGTTGACCGCCGCCTTGAGGAAGTAGCTGTTGCTCACCCCGGGGATCTCCACCGGGTACTGGAAGCCGAGAAAGACCCCGGCCCGGGCCCGCTCCTCGGGCTCCATCTCGAACAGATCCTGCCCCTCGAAGGTCACCGCGCCGTCGGTGACCTCGTAGCTCTCATCGCCGGCGAGCACCTTGGACAGGGTGCTCTTGCCCGAACCGTTGGGCCCCATGATGGCGTGCACCTCGCCGGGGCCCATCTCGAAGTCGATGCCCTTGAGGATCTCCGTCGTCTCGACGCTGGCGTGGAGGTTGTTGATCTTCAGCATGGTCCGCTTCTCCTGGGAATCTGTCTTATCCGACGCTGTCCTCGAGGGTGACCTCGAGCAGCTTCTGCGCCTCGACGGCGAACTCCATGGGCAGCTCCTGGAAGACCTCCTTGCAGAAGCCGTTGACGATCATGGAGACCGCGTCCTCCTCGCTGATGCCACGCTGCTTGCAGTAGAAGATCTGGTCATCGCCGATCTTCGAGGTGGTGGCCTCGTGCTCGAGCTGCGCGGTGGGGTTCTGGATGTCGATGTACGGGAACGTGTGGGCGCCGCAGTGGGAACTCATGAGCATGGAGTCGCACTGCGAGTAGTTGCGGGCATTGCCCGCCGTCGGCAGCACCTTGACCAGGCCACGATAGCTCTGCTGGCCGTAGTCCGCCGAGATCCCCTTGGAGATGATGTGGCTGCGGGTGTTGTTGCCGATGTGGATCATCTTGGTGCCGGTATCCGCCTGCTGACGGCCACGGGTCACCGCCACCGAGTAGAACTCGCCGATGGAGTCGTCGCCCTTGAGCACGCAGCTCGGATACTTCCAGGTGATCGCCGAACCGGTCTCCACCTGGGTCCAGGAGATCTTCGAGCGCTTACCGGCGCACAGGCCGCGCTTGGTCACGAAGTTGTAGACGCCGCCGACGCCGTTCTCGTCGCCGGGGTACCAGTTCTGAACCGTGGAGTATTTGATCTGCGCATCGTCGTGGGCGTAAAGCTCGACCACGGCGGCGTGCAGCTGGTTCTCGTCACGCTGCGGCGCGGTGCAGCCCTCCAGGTAGGAGACCGAACTGCCTTTCTCGGCAATGATCAGGGTCCGCTCGAACTGCCCGGTATGCCCGGCGTTGATGCGGAAGTAGGTGGACAGCTCCATGGGGCACTCCACGCCCTCGGGGATGTAGACGAAAGAGCCGTCCGAGAAGACCGCCGAGTTCAACGCGGCAAAGAAGTTGTCCTTGCGCGGCACGACGCTGCCGATGTACTGCCGCACCAGCTCCGGATACTCGTGCAGCGCTTCGGAGATCGAGCAGAAGATGACCCCGTGCTTGGCCAGCTCGTCCTTGAAAGTGGTGGTCACGGAGACGGAGTCGAAGACCGCATCCACCGCCACGTTGGAGCGCCGGGCGCCCTCGGCAGGCTCGCCCTCCTCCTGCACGCCCGCGAGCATCTTTTGCTCGTGCAGCGGAATGCCGAGCTTCTCGTAGGTCTCGAGCAGCTTCGGGTCGACCTCGTCGAGGCTCTTCGGCCCCTGCTTGGGGGCGGCGTAGTAGGAGATGGCCTGGAAGTCGATGGGCGGGAACTGCACGTTCTGCCACTGCGGCACGGCCATCTCCAGCCAGCCGCGGTAGGCTTCGAGCCGCCACTCGAGCATCCACTCCGGCTCGCCCTTCTTCTCGGAGATGAACCGGATGGTCTCCTCGTTGAGCCCCGGTGGTGCAAACTCCTGCTCGATATCGGTGAAGAAGCCGGCCTCGTAGCCCCGGCTGGTGAACCGTTCAATGGTTTCGTTGCTGCTCGACATGTCGCCCAAGCCTCCGGCTGCTCAGTGGCCAATAACCTGTTGACGGGGGTAGATCCCCACCGGCGCGCTGGCCGGCTCGCCCATCTCCGCCAGACTCACCGCCGCCAGGGCCTGCCGGACCACGGAGCTGATCCGCGACCAGGTGGCGCTGGCATTGCAGTCCTCGACGTGCGTGCAATTATCGGTCCCGCTCTCGACGCACTCGGTGAAGGCGATCGGCCCCTCGAGGGCCTCGATGACCTCGGCCACCGAGATCTGCTCGGGGGGCCGGGCCAGGCCGTAGCCGCCCTTGGCGCCGCGGTAGGAGCACAGCAGCCCGGCATGCACCAGCTGCTTCATGACCTTGCTAACCATCGGTTGCGGCAGGCCGTGGGCGCCCGCCAGCTGCGCGGCGTTGACCCGTTCTCCCGGCCGGCGTGCCATGGCCGAGAGGATGACAACGCCGTAATCGGTCTCGCGGTTGATTCGGAGCATGATCTCTGACTTCGCTCAATCCGTACTCAAAGGGTACATATTCCCGAACCCGAAGGGAAGACTCTTTAGAAGTCTTATAGTTCTAGGCGTGCGCCCCTCCTGGATCCCCGCGGCGGCGCCGATCCATGGCAGGATGGGGGCGACTTGCCCGATCAGGAGAGCAGCTGTTGAATCCCCGGCCGCACAAACCGCGACTGCGCACAACCTACCGGCTGATCATCGAGGAGCGTGACAACGGCTGGGAGGTAGTCTTCTACAACGAACAGGGCGGCGTGCAGCACATCGGCAACTCGCAGACCGAGATCGCGGCGCTGCGCTCGGCCTACTTCATCGCCCGTTACTACCACTACGAGCACGACGTGCTCATGCGCACCCGGCACGGCGACAAACGCCTGGATATCGAGACCCTGATGCAGAACCGCCGTCCGAGCTGAACCGCAGGCCCGCTCAGGAAGCGGCGGCCGTGGCGTCGCCGCCGCCGAGGGCCTGCTCCTCGATACGGCGGATCTCGTCCCGCACCTGCGCGGCCGCCTCGAACTCGAGATCCCTGGCGTGCTCATGCATCCGCTTCTCCAGCTCACGGATCCGCCGTACCGCCTCCGCCGGCGACAGCCCGGCGTACGCGCCGGCCTCTTCGGCCACTCCGGCCGCCCGTTGCGGCGCGCCCGGCGCCGGCACCCCGCCGCGCTCCATGATGTCGGGCACCTCTTTGCGGATGCCCTGCGGGGTGATGCCGTGGGCCTCGTTGTGGGCGATCTGCTTGGCCCGCCGACGCTCGGTCTCGTCGATGGCGCGGCGCATGGAGTCGGTCACCTGATCGGCGTAGAGGATCGCGCGGCCGCTGATGTTGCGAGCCGCCCGGCCGATGGTCTGAATCAGTGAACGGGTCGAGCGCAGGAACCCCTCCTTGTCGGCATCGAGGATCGCCACCAGCGAGACCTCGGGGATATCGAGCCCCTCGCGCAGCAGGTTGATGCCGACCAGGCAGTCGAAATGACCCAGGCGCAGGTCACGGATAATCTCGGTGCGCTCAACGGTGTCCACGTCGGAGTGCAGATAGCGCACGCGGATCCCGTTCTCCTCCAGGTACTCGGTCAGGTCCTCGGCCATGCGCTTGGTCAGCGTGGTGACCAGCACGCGCTCATCACGCTCGGCGCGGGCGCGGATCTCGCCATAGACATCATCGACCTGCGCGGTGGCCGGGCGCACCTCCACCTCGGGATCGACCAGCCCGGTGGGGCGAACCACCTGCTCGACCACCTGCCCGGCGTGCTCCTCCTCGAACGGGCCGGGCGTTGCCGAGACGAAGACCGTCTGCGGAGCCAGGCGCCGGAACTCCTCGAACTTCAGCGGCCGATTATCCAGCGCCGAGGGCAGGCGGAAGCCGTAGTCGACCAGCGTCTGCTTGCGCGAACGGTCGCCCTTGTACATGCCGCCGATCTGCGGAACGGTGACGTGGCACTCATCGATGAACAGCACCGCCTCCGGCGGGATGTAATCGAACAGGGTCGGCGGCGGCTCACCGGCCGCCCGCCCGGAGAGGTAGCGCGAGTAGTTCTCGATGCCATTGCAATAGCCGAGCTCGAGCATCATCTCCATGTCGAAGCGGGTCCGCTCCTCGAGCCGCTGCGCCTCCACCAGCTTGTCGGCGGCGCGCAGCTCGCTGAGGCGCTCGCGCAGCTCCTCCTTGATCTGCTCGACGGCCCGGTGCAGCTGCTCCTTCGGGGTCACGTAGTGGGTCTTCGGATAGATGGTCACCCGCGGCACCCGGCGCAGGAGCTCGCCGGTGAGCGGGTCGAACCAGCTGATCTCCTCGATTTCATCGTCGAAGAGCTGCACCCGGACCGCCTCTTCCGGGGACTCGGCCGGGAAGATGTCGATCACCTCGCCGCGGGCGCGGTAGGTCCCGCGGGTGAGTTCGGTGTCGTTGCGGGTGTACTGCAGCTCGGCGAGCCGGCGCAGGATCGCCCGCTGGTCGATGCGCTCGCCGCGGACCAGGTGCAGGAGCATCGACATGTACGCCTGCGGGTCACCGAGGCCGTAGATGGACGATACCGAGGCGACGATGACCGTATCCTGGTGCTCGAGGAGCGCCTTGGTGGCGGACAGGCGCATCTGCTCGATGTGCTCGTTCACCGAGGCATCCTTCTCGATGAAGGTATCCGACGACGGCACGTACGCCTCGGGCTGGTAGTAGTCGTAGTAGGAGACGAAGTACTCGACCCGGTTCTCCGGCAGGAACTCGCGCATCTCGCCATAGAGCTGGGCGGCCAGGGTCTTGTTGGGAGCGAGCAGGATCGCCGGGCGCTGCAGCCGCTCAATGACGTTGGCGATGGTGAACGTCTTGCCGGAACCGGTGACCCCGAGCAGGGTCTGATCCGAGAGCCCCGACTCGATCCCCTCGACGAGCTCCTCGATGGCCTGGGGCTGATCACCCGCCGGCTGAAACCGGGCGTTGAGCTTGAAACGTTCCGTCATCGAACCCCCGCATTCATCTTGGGCGCACCCTGACCCGGCGCCCTGCACACAGCGTCTACCCGCTCGACCAACGACACCACCTGCCGGACCCTGCCCACTGAACCCCGAAGCCTCAACCCCGCCCCACGCGCACTGAACCGTGAACACCCGACCCGAAAACCCTTATCATACGCACCGAGCCCAACTTTCAACGCGGAGCCAGACCATGGACCTTCAGCTTGCCGATCGCGTCCAGCGCATCAAGCCATCGCCGACGCTCGCCGTCACCGCCCGCGCCGCCGAGCTGCGCGCCGCCGGCCACGACGTCATCGGCCTCGGCGCCGGCGAACCGGACTTCGACACCCCCCCGCACATCATCGAGGCCGCCGTCCGGGCCGCCCAACAGGGGCAGACCCGCTACACCGCCGTGGACGGTACTGCCGAGCTCAAGCAGGCGGTCATCGACAAGCTCGAGCGCGACAACCGCCTGAACTACGAGCCCAGCCAGATCCTCGTCTCCAGCGGTGCCAAGCAGTCCCTGTTCAACGCCATGGCGGCGGTGCTCAACGAGGGCGACGAAGTGGTCATCCCAGCGCCCTACTGGGTCTCGTACCCGGACATGGCCCTGGTCTTCGGTGCTCAGCCGGTGTTCGTGGCCGCCGGTGCCGAGAGCCGCTTCAAGATCACCCCCGAGCAGCTCGAGCAGGCCCTGACCCGCAAGACCCGCATGGTCATCCTCAACAGCCCGTCCAACCCCACCGGCACCGCCTACACCCGTGACGAACTGGCGGCGCTGGGCGCCGTGCTCGAGCAGCACCCCCAGGTGGTGGTGGTCAGCGATGACATCTACGAGCACATCCTCTGGCGCGATGAACCCTTCACCAACATCGCCATGGCCGCCCCGCAGCTGGTCGACCGGACCATCGTGGTCAACGGCGTCTCCAAGGCGTACGCCATGACCGGGTGGCGGATCGGCTACGCGGCCGGCCCAGCCCCGCTGATCGGCGCCATGAAGAAGGTGCAGTCGCAGAGCACCTCCAACCCGGCTTCCATCTCCCAGGCCGGCGCGCTGGCCGCGCTCAACGGCGATCAGGGCTGCATCCAGCCCATGCTGGAGCAGTTCAAGGCCCGCCACGACTTCGTCGTCGAGCGGCTGAACGCCATGCCGGGGGTCAGCTGCACACCCTGCGACGGCACCTTCTACTGCTTCCCGCACATGGAGGAGGCGATGAACCGGGTCGGCGCCAAGGACGATGTGGCCTTCGCCGAGCAGCTGATCAACGACGCCGGCGTCGCCCTGGTCCCGGGTTCCGCCTTCGGTCTCCCCGGGTACGCGCGCATCTCCTATGCTACAAGTATGGAGAACCTGGAGCGCGCCATGGACCGGCTGCAGCAGGCCCTGGGCGGCTGATCGGCCCCGCTCCTCGCCCCCGCGATGGCCCCGGGCGATCGCGGGGGCGGCAGGACGGGCACGGAAAACCCCATAGAGGCTTGACCAACGCAGTGGAGGATCGGCAGAATACGCAGCGCATCGTGAGGTGACACCACGCTTCCCCGGTAGCTCAGCGGTAGAGCAAGTGACTGTTAATCACTGGGTCGGCGGTTCGAATCCGTCCCGGGGAGCCATCCACCACCCCTTCCTGTCGGCCACCCGACTCCGCGGGCGCAAGGTGATAACCCTGTATCACCGGGAGGCCGGGCGACCCCTCACCGGTATGAGAGGCCGCCACCCCCAAGTCCGGATCTCAGCAGCATTCCCGCTCGATGGCGGAGAGCATGCTCAGACCCGCATCATCGCCGCGCTGAACGAATAACTCCCGGATCACGTTAATCTGCGCGTGGACCATCAGGCGCGTATCCGGCTCTGAACCATCCCGGCCGCCCAGCTCACGCTCCAGATACCGCCGCACTCGGCTATTCTCCGGCTCCTCTGCGATGTGGCGGTCAACGCACTGGAGCAGGCGCTGGATGGCCCGCTCACAATCCAGACCGGGGCTGAGCTCAGACATCGCCGTACTCGATCACCAGGTCCTCGTCACGCACCACCATCTGGCACATCAGACGCCAGTTGGTGGGCAGATCATCGACGCGCATGCGATCGATCTCCGCTTGGGTGACCTTGCCCAGCTCAAGCAGGACCCGCTCCTCGCGGTCCGTCAGTGGACCCGCCATTGTCCCTTTTGCGACACCGTAATGGACATAAACCAGACAACTGCCACACTCGCCGTCCTGGCAATCGAAAGAGATCGGGATGTGGTTCCGGCGGGCCAGTTTCAGGACCGGCTCCGTATGACTGCCTGCCACCGCCTCTACGGTTTGCTCCCCGTGGTCTGGATGCCGAAAGGTCACGCTGGGCATAGCTCCACTCCTGCCTTGCCAAATGGGTTATGGATCGATCGAAGCACCACCCATCCAGCAACTTTCGGGCCATGGCGCGACCGCCCTCCACGGGCCCAGAGGTCATGCGGCAGAGGCGAACCTATTCCAGGGTGAAGCCGACCTTGATCGTCACCTGCCAGTGACTCACTCGCCCGTCCTCGATATGGCCTCGGGTATCCACCACCTGGAACCAGCGCAGGTGGCGAAGGCTCTCGCCGGCACGTGCGATGGCGTTGTTGACGGCCTCCTCGATCCCGTCGGGCGACGAACCAGTCAGTTCGACGATCTTGTAGACGTGGTCACTCATCCGTGATGCTCCTGATGACTGGGAAGTGGGCAGCGGCCGATGCCCGGCTCCGCTCTGGCGGGGCCGGGCATGCCCTTTCACCCCGGCCCGGACCGGGGTGAAACCGCGGTTACGCCTCCAGGTCGTATCGGTCGGCGTTCATGACCTTGGTCCAGGCCGCGACGAAATCGTGGACGAACTTCTCCTGGTTGTCGTCCTGGGCATAAACCTCGGCGTAGGAGCGCAGGATCGAGTTGGAGCCGAAGACCAGGTCCACCCGGGTCGCCGTCCACTTCACTGCATCGCTGCTGCGCTCACGGATCTCGTAGCGGTTCTTGCCCACCGGCTTCCAGGTGTAGGCCATGTCGGTGAGGTTGACGAAGAAGTCGTTCGTCAGCTGCCCCTCACGGTCCGTGAGCACGCCATCCTTCGCACCGCCGTGGTTGGTGCCGAGCACCCGCATGCCGCCGACGAGGACAGTCATCTCCGGCGCCGTCAGACCCATCAGCTGCGTGCGGTCGAGCATCATCTCCTCGGGCTGGACCGCGTAGTCCTTCTTGAGCCAGTTGCGGTAACCGTCGGCGAGCGGCTCGAGGTACTGGAAGGAGTCGACATCGGTCATCTCCTGGCTGGCATCGCCGCGCCCCGGGGCGAAGGGCACCGTGATCTCGTGGCCGGCCGCCCGGGCCGCCTGCTCAATGCCCACGTTGCCAGCGAGTACGATGGTATCGGCCACGCTGGCCCCGGTCTCGGCAGCGATGCCCTCAAGAACGCCAAGCACCTTCGCCAGACGCTGGGGCTCGTTGCCCTCCCAGTCCTTCTGCGGGGCAAGCCGGATACGGGCGCCGTTGGCACCACCCCGGTAGTCGGAGCCGCGGAAGGTCCGGGCGCTGTCCCAGGCGGTGGCGACCATCTCGCCGATGCTCAGGCCGCTATCGGCGATCTTCGCCTTGACCTCATTCACATCGTAGTCCGTCCGGCCGGCCGGCACGGGGTCCTGCCAGATCAGATCCTCGGTCGGTGCCTCCGGTCCGATGTAGCGCGTCCGCGGCCCCAGATCCCGATGGGTGAGCTTGAACCAGGCCCGGGCGAAGACCTCGTCGAAGTAGGCGGGGTCGTTGTAAAAGCGCTCGGAGATCTTGCGATACGCCGGATCCATCTTCATGGCCATGTCCGCATCGGTCATGATCGGGTTCAGGCGGATCGACGGATCCTCGACGTCGACCGGCTTGTCCTCCTCCTTGATGTCCACCGGCTCCCACTGCCACGCGCCGGCGGGGCTCTTGGTCAACTCCCACTCGTAGTTGAGCAGCAGGTGGAAGTAGCCGTTATCCCAGCGCGTGGGATAGGTCGTCCAGGCGCCCTCGATCCCGCTGGAGACCGTGTCGCGCCCGATGCCCCGGGAGACCTTGTTGTTCCAGCCAAGGCCCTGTTCGTCGACATCGGCGGACTCCGGGTCCGGACCGAGATGCTCCACGTTGCCGTTGCCGTGACACTTGCCCACCGTGTGCCCGCCGGCGGTCAGGGCGACGGTCTCCTCGTCGTTCATGGCCATGCGCTCGAAGGTGATGCGCACGTCTTCGGCGGTCCGCAGCGGATCCGGGTTGCCGTCCACGCCCTCGGGGTTGACGTAGATCAGGCCCATCATCACCGCCGCCAGCGGGTTCTCCAGCGACTCACGGTCGTCACCATAGCGGCTGTCCTCGGCATCACTCGGCGCCAGCCACTCCTTCTCCGAGCCCCAGTAGATGTCCTTCTCCGGGTGCCAGATGTCCTCGCGCCCGAGGGAGAACCCGTAGGTCTTCAGGCCCATGGACTCGTAGGCCACGTTGCCGGCAAGGATGATCAGGTCGGCCCAGCTGAGCCGGTTGCCGTACTTCTTCTTGATCGGCCAGAGCAGACGCCGCGCCTTGTCCAGGTTGACGTTGTCCGGCCAGCTGTTGATGGGGGCAAACCGCTGGTTGCCGGTGCCGCCGCCGCCCCGGCCGTCCGCCACCCGATAGGTGCCGGCGGCGTGCCAGGCCATGCGGATCATCAGCCCGCCGTAATGGCCCCAGTCCGCCGGCCACCACTCCTGACTGTCGGTCATGAGTTGGTGGAGATCCCGCTTGACCGCGTCGAGATCGAGCTTCTTGACCTCCTCACGATAGTTGAAGCCCGGGCCCATCGGATCGGGTTTGTGGTCGTGCTGGTGCAGGATGTCGAGGTTCAGGGCGTTGGGCCACATGTCCATGTTGGACTCGCCCACCTGGGTCATCGCGCCGTGCATCACCGGGCAGCCGCCGGTCTTCTGCTGATCGGTCATTGTTATCTCCGTTGCTTCCTGCGGATTGCCGTTTTGAACGATTCCATTTTGCGCTTGTGCGCAGTCTCACTCAAGACGGCTCCCTGATCGAATGTAGCAATCACAGTGTTCCTGTCACCCGCTGGGGCTACCCGGCGGATCAACGCACCGCTTGCAATGACATCCATCATCGCGATAATGCCGGCTTCCTTGGCAACCCTGGAGTCTGCATGAGCGACACCAACGAGAACGGTGCGCGGGAGCCGGAGATCCCGCTTCCGAGCGTGACCACGGCCCTGCTCCCCATCGCCTTCACCATGGGCCTGATGGTCTTTCAGATCCTCGCCTTCGATGACTTCGTCCCCCACGTACCACTGGCCCTGGGCATCGCCTTCACCGGCCTGCTCGGCTGGTACCACGGCATCCGCTGGTGGCGGATGGAGAACGGCCTCTACCACGTCGTCCATATCGGTCTTCAGTCGGTGGCCATCCTGATCACAGTGGGCATGATCATCGGCACCTGGATCCTCTCGGGGACCGTGCCGCTGCTGATCTACTACGGCCTGCTGCTGATCACCCCGGAACTGTTCCTGCTCGCCGCCATGATCCTCACCGCCGTGGTCTCCATGGCCGTGGGCACCTCCTGGGGCACGGTCGGCACCGTGGGTCTGGCCCTGGTGGGCGTCGGCGAGGGGCTGGGCATTCCCATGGCCCTGACCGGCGGCGCCATCGTCTCGGGCGCCTTCTTCGGCGATAAGATGTCGCCGCTGTCCGACACCACCAATCTCGCCCCGGCCGTCACTGGCACCAACCTGTTCAGCCACATCCGCAACATGATGGCCACCTCCGTGCCGGCGCTGATTGTTGCCGGCACCGCGTACTGGGCCATCGGCTTTGGCTACGCGGACACCGGCCTGGAGAGCGGACGCATCGAGACCATCCTCGAGGGCCTGGAGGCGCAGTTCACGCTGCATCCGGTGCTGCTGCTGCCGGCGGTTCTGGTCATGGCCCTGGCGCTGCTGCGTTTCCCGGTGCTGCCCACGCTCTTTGCCGGTGCCATCGCCGGCGCGGTCATGGCGGTCCTCGTCCAGGGCACGGACCTGACCACCGCGATCATGGCGATGCAGGACGGCTTCGTCAGCGAGACCGGCGTCGAGTCGGTGGACGACCTGCTCTCCACCGGTGGCATCCAGTCGATGATGTGGACCATCTCGCTGGTGCTCATCGCCCTGGCCTTCGGCGGGATCCTGGAGCAGACGCGCAGCGTCGAGTCCATCCTCAACGCCATCATCCAGCGCATCCGAGGCCGCTTCTCGCTGTTCGCCGCCAGCACCGGCAGCGCCGCCGGCACCAACCTCATCTCCGGCGATCCCTACCTGTCCATCGCGCTACCGGGCCGGATGTACGCCCCGGTCTATCGGGGACAGGGACAATCGACCCTGAACCTGTCGCGTTCGGTGGAGGAAGGCGGGACCATGATCAACCCGCTGATCCCTTGGGGCGCGGGTGGTGCCTTCACCGCCGGTGCGCTGGGCATCCCGACGCTGGTCTACGCCCCCTTTGCCATCGTCTGCTGGCTGTCGCCGCTGATCGGCCTGCTCTTTGCTGCGACCGGGTGGTTCATGCCACGCGCCACCGAGGAAGAGCAGCAGCGCTGGCAGGACAACCATGAATCCATCATGGTCCAGGGCGGCGTGGTCAACTCCGCCGATCTCGACCCCGAGGAGCTGGAGCGGGCCTTCGACCGCTACCGGCGGCGCTGACTAGGGCACGGCAATGCCGCTGGGTTGGCCCAGCCACCCCGGCGGCATTGCCCGATGCCTAGCCGACCGATTTGCGCCTCCGATCCGGCGTAGGCACCATTGGGCGGTCGCCTGCTCAAGCCATCCAACGCGTCTTTCCAGTTAACGAAAAACCAACAGACCGCCTGCAACGGGGAAGCGAATCCTCATGCTCAGTGCCGTCCGTCTCACCCCGAAGCTGCTCCTCCTCTTTGGCGTCCCCACTCTGCTGGCCTTTGTCATCGTCGGCGGGATCGCCACCCACCAGGCCAACGACCGCTTCAGCACCGAGATCACCGACTCGACTCAGGAGCTGAGCGAGGCCGGTGCCGAGGCCATCAGCCAGTGGCTCGACACGCACACGGCCTACGTCTCCGCCCTGGCGCACAGCGAGGCGCTCGCCTCCGGCAACCCCGATCGGATCGGTGACTTCCTCGCCGGCCAGGGCGAGCACATGAGCGACGAATACGAAGTGCTGATCTTCGTCGACACCGAGGGGACGGCTACCTACCACCACGGCGGCGAGCAGACGGATCTCTCCGGGCGCGACTACTGGCAGACCATCGTCGAAGAGGAGCGGGAGACGCTGGTCATCTCCGATCCGGTCCACTCCGCCAGTACTGGCAATCCGATCACCGTCATCGCCCGGGCGGTTACCGATGCCGGGGGGGATGTCATCGGCCTGGTGGCGGTGACCGTCACCCTCGACACCCTGGCCGATGTGGTGGCATCGACTACGGATCGCGCTGGCGCCCTCGCCTGGGCCTTGAGCGCCGACGGCCTCACCGTCGCCCACCCGGACGAGGACGTGCGCATGGAAGAGAACGCGCTGGAGTCCGGGGATACCGACTACCAGGCGATCGCCCAGCGCATGGTCGACGGTGAGCGAGGCGTAGGCACCTTCAGCGGGGCCGACGACACCGCCTACACAGCGGCCTTTGCCCCGGTCTCCGGACTCTCCGGCTGGTCGCTGGGGATCGCCGTGCCAGAATCAGAACTGATGGCCGCTGCCCGCGATCTGCAGCAGAACCTGCTGATCGTCTTCGCCGCGGCGGTGGTGCTGCTTGGCGGGATCATCGTCCTGGTGGCCCGGCGCATCGCGCAGCCGATCGCCGCCACCGGCCGGGCACTGGGCGAGATCGCCAGCGGCGAAGCCGACCTCACCCGCCGCCTGGAGGTCCATTCCCGGGATGAGGTGGGCGAACTGGCCACCAACTTCAACGCCTTCATCGACCGGCTCCAGGGGTTGATCGGCTCGGTCGCCGACGCCTCAACCCAGCTCTCCGCCTCCGCCGAGGAGCTGTCGGCCTCGGTGCGCGAGACCAGCGGCCAGCTGCGCGAGCAGCAGTCCGAGACCGAGCAGGTGGCCACCTCCATGAACGAGATGGCGGCCACCATCCAGCAGGTCGCCGAAAACGCCTCGGACGCCTCCGAAGCGGCCCGCCGGTCCGATCAGGCCGCCCAGTCGGGCTCGGAGGTCGTGCAGGAGAACGCCGACGAGATCCGTCAGGTGGCACAGCAGGCCGAGACCGCCGCCGGCGTCGTCCAGCAGCTCAATGAAGACGCCGAGCGGGTTACCAAGGTGCTCGACGTGATCCACGAGATCACCGAGCAGACCAACCTGCTTGCCCTCAACGCCGCCATCGAGGCAGCGCGCGCCGGGGAGAACGGCCGCGGGTTCTCGGTCGTCGCCGAGGAGGTGCGCAAGCTGGCCACCCGCACCCAGACCTCCACCGAGGAGATCCGCGAGATCCTCGATACCCTGCGCGGGCGCATCGAAGAGGCGGCCCAGGCCATGGAGAACGGCCGCAGCAGCTCTGGCCAGGCAGTAACCATTGCCTCGCGCGCGTCGGAGTCGCTGGGTGCGATCACCGAGTCCGTAGGGACCATCAACGACATGAACACCCAGATCGCCAGCGCTGCGGAGGAGCAGTCGGCGGCCTCCGAGGAGATCAACCGCTCGCTGACCCAGATCAAGGCGACCATCGACGCCACCGCAAGCGGCGCCTCCCAGGTCGCATCGGCCAGCGAGGAAGTCGCCCGGCTGGCCGCCGACCTGCAGGACCGCGTGGGGCAGTTCCGCGTCCGCTGACCGGGGCTGCCCCGATCAGCCGCCGCGGCGCAGGGCGGGCACCGCCGTCAGGGCGCGGAGCAGCGTGACCAGGGGCGAGCGGTACTGCAGGGTGCGCCCGGTGCCGGTGACCCCGCGGATTCGGGGCACCAGGACATCGGCCACCCGTTCCGGGGGCTCGGCCAGGCGATCAATAATCGGCCGGGCGCTTTCGGGCAAATCGGCGAGCAGCAGCTCGGTGCGCACCAGCCCGGGACGCAGCTCGTGGACGCCCACCCCGCGCTCGCCGGCGGCCTGCAGCTCGCGACGCAGCTGACGGGAGAGCTCCGCCACCGCCAGCTTGCTGACCCGATGCGGGATGGAGGTCCGCGAGAAACGCGCCCCCAGCCCCGAGAACCCGAAGTTGAACAGGTGGTAGCACGGCTGCTGCGCCGCCGGTTGGGCCTGCATGCGCCGCAGCGCCGCCGCACAAAGCTGCATGGAGCCGGTGAGGTTGGTCGCGCAGGTGCCAGCAATGTCCGCCGTATCCAGCCCGGTCAGCGGCCGCTTGAAGCGCCCGGCGGTACCGGCGTTATTCACCCAGCGGTGGATGGTCCCCAGTCGCTCGACGGCGAAATCCGCCAGCCGCTCGGCCTCCCCGGGGTCGGCGACGTCGGCGGCGAGGACGTGTAGACGCTCCCCGGCCCCCGTGGCGGCGGCCAGCTCGGTCCGCGCCGCATCCAGCCGCGCCGGATCCCGGGCGCAGACGACCACGGTATCCCCGGCGGCGAGGAAACGCTGCGCCATGGCCAGGCCCAGGCCGCGGCTGCCGCCGGTGAGCACCACCCCGAGCGGCGGCCCGGCGGCCGCGGAGGCGGGGTGGTTGTGCGGGGATGCGGAGGGCTCGCTCATAATCGCTGCAAGCTAGCCGGCAGCCGCCCCCCCCGGGACCCCCCCCGGGCGCGGGCCCCCCCCCCCCCCCGCACCCCCGCCCCCCCGGGGGCCCCCCCCAACCGGGGCGCCCCCCCCGCCCGCG
>NZ_JAJNRD010000014.1:0-60215 GCF_022228055.1 Halorhodospira sp. 9621 | reverse complement strand
CCCCGGCCCCGGCCGGGGGGCGATGACCGGTTGCGCCAACCCGCCTTGCTATTCGGGATTTCGCCTGTTCGCTACCCCGGTCAGCTAACGGCCCGGGAGTAGACGATCAAGGCGTGTCCGCAGAGCAGGATCACAAAGCCGAGCTTGATCGCCAGATCGTAGCCGGCGGCGCTGCCACTAGAGCTGAAGAATGCCTCCTGGTCCACCCGCAGCGATGAACTCGGCAGGCTTGCCGCCATACCGCCGCTGCCCGGGAGATTGTCCCCGCGCAGGTCACGGTAGTATTTCTCGGCCCCAAAGGCGCCGCCGATGATCATGAGCAGTCCGGCGAGGCCGTTGAGGCCGATGATGGTTGCGTCGTACTGCTCACGCAGGGTGCCCGCCGTCTCCCACCAGGCCCACGCGTGCACATTCATGCCCGCATAGACGACGGCGATAACGGCGAGGCCAATCAGGACAAGGGTCTTCTGGATCGCACTAAACATTCCCCACCTCCGCAATGTGCTGGAACGCTGCCCATTCAATATTGCCGGGCGCGGTGCACTGCACAACGTGATTTCCCTGCGGGATTCCTCTTCGCCGGCGTTGCAGGCAGCAGGCTATGTCGCGCCGCAAAAAGCGCGTATATTCTGAGGGCAGTCCAATGCACGGAAGGCAAGGGGGTGCCCGGATGTCCAACCCGTACCACCGCATCATCCATCAGAACGAGCAGCGCTTTCGGGTCGCCACCGAAGCCGCCGGGATCGGGGTCTGGGAACTGGACATGCGCGCCGGCGTGTTCCACTGGAATCAGCCCATGTACGACCTCTACGGGGTGCCCTACGGCGATGCGCCGCTGACCTTCGCGGCCTGGGAGCAGCGCCTGCTGCCGGAAGACCGCCGGGCCGCGCTGGAGCGGATCGGGGCGGCGGTGGAGCAGGGCCAGCCCTGGGAGACGACCTTTCGCATCCGCCGGCCGGACGGCAGCCTGCGGGATATCCGCTCCGCCGGACAGCAGCTCTACGACGAGCAGGGCCAGCCGAGCCGGATGTTCGGGATCAACGAGGACGTCACCGAGCAGCGCCAGGCCGAGCGGGCCCGTGCCCGTGCCGAGCAGGAGCACCGTGCCTCCCTTCGGGCGATCAGCCATGGGCTGAGCAAGCCGCTGCGGACCCTGGGCCGGGCCCATGAGCGTCTCCGGGCCTCCGCCCTGGATGCCGAGCAGCGCTACGACCTCGAGCAGGCGGAAATGGCCGGCGAGACCCTCCTCGCCCAGGTCCACGCCATCCTTGGACTGGCACAGCCCGAGCCCGATGCAGGCCAACTGCGCGCCGAGCCCTTCGACCTGCGCCGCTGCCTGTCGGAGCAGGTGGCGCTGCTGCGCGAACTCGCCGAGCGCAAGGGACTGCAGCTGCACCTGGAGTGGGGCGGCGCGCTGCCGCGCCGGGTGCGCGGCGATCCGGTACGCTTTCTCCAGGTGGTCAACAACCTCACCCACAACGCCATCCACTTCACCGAGCATGGCTCGGTGACGGTACGCGTGCGGCGGCTTGAGGGGGCGCGGATCGAGGTGGCGGTGGCCGACACCGGGCCGGGGATCGCCGAGGCGGATCAGGCGCGCATCTTCGAGGCCTTCACGCGCGCCTGCAACTCACCCACCTGTGAAACCGGCTGTGGCTTCGGCCTCTACATCTGCCAGCAGATCGTCTCGCTGCTCGGTGGGGAAATCCGGGTGGAGAGCACCCCCGGCGCGGGTGCGGTCTTCAGCTTCTCCGCCGTGCTCCCGGAGGCCGACAACGACGGCGAGGCCTCAATGGTTGGCGATCTGCTCGGTGACGAGGTCCCGTCCCCGGGTGCGGTGGAACTCGATGTGCTGGTCGCCGAGGACGATGCGGCCAGTGGCCGGCTGCTCTACGAACTCCTGCTGCGCATCGGCTGCGCACCCCGTCTGGTGGACAACGGCGTGGACGCCTTCGACGAGTGGCAGCGCCGGCCCCCGGACCTGATGCTCCTCGACCTGCACCTGCCCGATCTCGACGGACGCCGGCTGACCCGGCTGGTGCGTCAGGCCGAAGCCGAGGAGGACATGCCGCGCACCCCCATTGCTATCATCACCGCCCATCCTCTGGCCGACGTGCAGCGCGACTGCCTGCAGGCCGGGGCGGACCGGGTGTTCAAGGAGCGGGTCGGACTGGGTGTCCTGCAGCAGCTCATCGATCACATCCGCAGGCTGCGGGAACAGTCCACCGGCTGTCCGGTCTGAGCGCGTCTACGCCGGCGCCAGGCGGTCGTGCCTCCCCTCAGGGCGTTTGCTGGCCTCCATCCAGCGGGGAGGTCTTCGTGGCCAGACGGCTCAGCCGCTCGGCAGCCGCCTCGTAATCGAACTGCTCGATCTCCGCGCGCAGCGCCTCGATCGTCGATGCCTCGGCGAAGGTGGCCAGGTGCTCCAGGGCCGCCTCCAGAAGCGCCTCCTCGACCAGTTCGTGGCTGTCCAGGGCCCTCTGCAGTGCTGCCAGGGCCTTCCCTCCGGCGGCCTTGTCTCGGCTGCTCGGCCGCGCAGGGGGTGGTGGCGCCTTTGCCAGCGCTGCCAGGCCGCCGGCCAGCTCGGCCAGGGCCGCGCGCACGGCCTCGTGCAGCTCCTCGGGCACGGCCTCGTTGGCCTTCAGGCAGCCGTCGACGGCGGTCGCGGCCTCGGCCAGCCGGGTGGCTCCGACGGTGGCGGCGGTGCTCTTGAGCGTGTGCGCCAGCCTCTGCGCGGTCGCGGTCTCGCCCCGGTCCAGGGCCGCGGGGAGCTGGCCGAGCTCGCCGTCGAGCTGGTCGGCGAAGCGTTGCAGCAGGCGCCGATAGAAAGCCCGATCCCCCTCCAGGTGGCGTAGCCCGAGGGCTTGATCGATCCCCGGCAGGTGCTCGGGCAGCGTGTCGGCTTCATCCCCTTCGTCGACCGGCGTGGAGGCATCCGCTGCGGCGGACGACGGACGGCTCTCACCGAGCCAGTAGGCCAGGCGCTGGTACAGCAGCTGCCGGTCGATGGGCTTGCCGATGTGATCATCCAGGCCGGCTTCACGGGCGCCTGCGCGGTCGCTGTCGAGCACGGCCGCGGTCAGCGCCAGGATGGGCAGCGAGGGGTGGTCCCGGCGGATCTCGCGGGTGGCCTCGTAGCCGTCCATGATGGGCATCTGCAGGTCCATGAGGATCAGGTCGAAGGGCGCCTCGCGGCAGCGCGCTACCGCCTCGGCGCCGTTGCTGGCCAGGATGATCCGGGCGCCGGTCTGTTCCAGCAGCCGCTGCGCCACCTCCTGATTGATGGCGTTGTCTTCGACCAGGAGCAGCGAGCGGCCGGTCAGATCCGGGATCGTCCCGGTCTCGCAGGCGGTTCCGCCGTCGGCATCGCCGCCCAGGGTGGTCTGGATCATGTCCAGGAGCGTGGAGGCGGTGACCGGCTTGGCCAGGTGGCCGTCGATGTGATCGTCCGCTGCCTCGCCCTCCGGCTGGTAAGCGCTGACCAGGATGATGCGGGCGTCGGTGGCGGGCAGGTCGCCGTGCTCGTGTAGGGTTCGCAGGTGCTGTGCCGTATCCCGGCCATCCGGTCCGCCCGGCAGGTGCACGTCGATCAGCATCAGCTTGAAGGGCCGGCCGCTGCGCTCGGCGCTCCGCGCGGCCTCGATCGCTGCCGGGCCGCTGTCGGCCTCGGTGACCGCGAACCCCCATCCCTCCAGGTGTTCGCGCAGGATCTGCCGGGCGATCCGGTGATCGTCGACCACCAGCACGTGCCCCCCGAACGCATTCGGTTCAAGCGTGGCCGGCGATCGGGCCCCGGCGGTGGGTAGCCGTAGCTCGAACGAGAAGCGCGTGCCGGCGCCCGGCGTCGAGGACAGTTGGAGTTCACCGCCCATGCGCTCGACCAGCCGCTGGCTGATCACCAGCCCCAGGCCGGTGCCGCCGTAGTTGCGGGTGGTGGAGGTGTCCGCCTGGGAGAAGGCCTGGAAGAGGTGGCGGCGCTGCTCGGCGCTGATGCCGATGCCGGTGTCCTCGACGGTGAAGCGCAGCCGCACGCCCTCGGCGTCCTCATCGATGCGCTCGACGGTGAGCCCGACCTGCCCCTTGCGGGTGAACTTGATGGCGTTGGAGAGCAGGTTGCTCAGGACCTGGCCCAGGCGCAGGGCGTCGCCGGTCAGGGATGAGGGGACGCTCGGCTCCACCCGCAGGAACAGCTCCAGGCCCTTTTCGCCGGCCGTCTCGCCGAACAGGGTCGCCATCTGATCGGTGAGCTCGTGGAGGTCGAACGGGTGCGGGTCGAGGGTGAGCTTGTCCGCCTCGATCTTGGAGTAGTCGAGGATGTCGTTGATGATCCCCAGCAGCATCCGCGAGGCGTTGTGCATCTTCTCCGCGTAGCTGCGCTGGGTGGGCGCGAGATCGGTGTCAAGCAGCAGCTGTCCCAGGCCGATGACGGCGTTCATCGGCGTGCGGATCTCGTGGCTCATGTTGGCCAAGAAGTCGCTCTTGGCCCGGTTCGCGCTCTCCGCCTGCTCCTTGGCCCGGCGCAGGGTCCGTTCCACCGCCTTGCGCTCGGAGATGTCCTGGATGACCGACCAGATCACCGTCCGCCCGGTCTGCGGGTCCGTCATGCGGAACCCGTTGAGCAAAACCGGGAAGCGATGCCCGTCGCGGTGGATGAACTCCTTCTCGTACGGCCCATAGTAACCGGTGCCCTCCATGGCCCGGAGTTGCTCCAGCTCTTGCTCTTCGTACTCGCTCGGGGTCAGGTCCCAGTAAGTGAGCCCGGCGAAAGCCTCGCGGGTATAGCCCGCCGATTCGGGCAGCTTGGCGTTGAAGTCGACGAAGGCACCGGTCTCGAAGTCGTTCATCGCCAGCCCCACCGGCGCGAGTTCGAACAGGCCGCGGAAGCGGGCCTCCTGCGCCGCCAGGGCCTCACGGGCCTGGACCCGGTCGGTGATGTCCTCGTTGATCCCCACCACGCGCCGGACCCGGCCCTGTTTGTCGCGGACCGAATGGCCCACGGCGCGGATGTGCCGTACGGTCCCGTCGTCGGGGCGCTCAAAGCGGAATTCTGCCTCGCACGGCTCCTGGGTCCGCAGGGTGCGTTCGACCAGGTCCCGGGTGATCGCCTGACTCTCCGTCGGGAGCAGGGCGCGCCAGCCCGCCAGGCGGTGTTGGAAAACGGTGGGGTCGAAGCCGAAGATGCGGGTCGAGCCGGTATCCCACTCCAGCTGCTCGGTCTCCAGATCCAGTTCCCAAGCGCCGATCCGGGCCGCCGTGGTGGCCAGGCGCAGCCGCTCGTTGAGCCGCCGCTCGTTGCGTTGGGCCTGGCGCTCGGCGGTGATATCGCGCCCGGTGCCCCGGAAGCCGATCAGCGCCCCGTGGTCGTCGAAGATCGGCAGCCCGCTGACCCGCTGCCAGATCCGGGTGCCGTCCGGGTGCAGCGACTCATGTTCCAGGCCCTGCCAGGGGGCCCCGGTCTCGGCCCGCTCGGCGAGCATCGCCTGGATTCGCTGAGCCTCTTCGGCGGGCATGAAATCGACCGGGGAGCGACCGATGATCTCCGCCACCGATCGGCCGAGAACCGGCTCGATCTGGGCGGTCACCATCTGGTAGATCCCGTTGCGGTCGATCTCCCAGATGTACTCGCCGGCCGCGTTGACCACATCGAGAAAGCGCTGCTCGCTGGCCCGCAGGGCCCGGATGGTCTCCTTGCGCTCGGTGATGTCCCGGAAGACGGCGAGCAGCCGGGGGTGTCCGCCAAAATCGATCTGCGAGACCGTGATCTGGACATCGATCAGCGTTCCGTCGCGGCGGCGGTGCTGGCTCTCGAAGTCGTCGCGCCCGTGGCGCCGGATCCGTTCAACGTGCGCGGCGATCTCCTCCGGGGTTTCGACGGCCTCGAAATCGGGGATGGTCAGACCGCATAGCGCCTCCACCGGGTAGCCGAGGTGCTCGGCCGCGGCCGGATTGCCCTCGAGCACGCGGCCGGTGCCCGGATCGATGAGCAGGGTGGCGTCGGGGAGGTGGGCGAACAGGGTCTGCCACTCGCCGCACCGGCCGGTTGTGCTACCGGGGTTTGCCTCAGCGCCTGTCATGCTGTCACCCCCGAAGCTGCGGTGCCGTGCGTCCCTCCGCCGTACCCTTGTCGGAAGAGGGGTTAAGGGCAGATTAACACAGCGTCCGACGCGGTGCGTCGCAGGGTGTGGGCGGGGCTGCGGCGCCTGCTCAGGGGGCCGGCGCCTGGTGGGTCCGGTTCCGGCCGGCCTGCTTGGCCGCGTAGAGCGCCCGGTCCGCGGCCTGCTGAAGCTGCTCGGCGCTGGCGGTCCCGTCGCCGGCGTTATGGGTGGCCACGCCCACGCTCAGGGTCACGATTCCGGTGGTGGTGTGGCCGTGGGTCAGCTGGAGTGCAGCCACCGCGGTGCGGAATCGTTCGGCCATCCGCCAGGCATTGGCTTTGTCGGTGTAGGGCAGCAGGGCGATGAACTCCTCGCCGCCGTAGCGGGCCACCAGATCGGTGGTTCGCCCCGGTACGCCGGCCAGGGCACGGGCGACGCGGCGCAAGCAGTCGTCACCGGCGCCGTGGCCGTAGTGGTCGTTGAACGGCTTGAAGTGGTCGATGTCCATCATGACCACTGACAGCGGCGTACCGCCGCGCTGGGAGCGCGTCCACTCCTCCCCGAGGCGCTGGTCCAGCACCCGGCGATTGGGCAGGTCGGTCAGCCCGTCGCGCTGCGAGAGCCGCTCCAGCGCGTCGGTCTTGCGCTTGAGCTCGACGTGGTTGCGCACGCGGGTGCGGGTGATCCGCGGGCTGAACGGCTTGATGATGTAGTCCACGGCGCCGAGTTCCAGCCCGCGCTCTTCATCCGCGGCGCTGTCCCGGCCGGTGACGAAGATCACCGGGATGCCCTGGGTGCGCGGGTCGGCCTTGAGTCTGCGGCAGACCTCGTAGCCGTCGGGCTCGGGCATGACCACGTCGAGCAGGATCAGATCCGGCTGCGGATCCGCGGCGGCGATCGCCAGCGCCTTCTCGCCGGCTGCCGTGACCCGGATGCGGTAGTCGTCCTTGAGCAGGTGGGCCAGCGCCTGGATGTTGGTCGGCTCGTCGTCGACGATGAGGATGGTCGGCGGCGTGCCGTCATGTTCGGGCGCCGTGGGGTGTTCTTCCTTCTCCATAGAACGGCATTATGCAGCCTAACGGTGACCCCGAACAGGCACGGCGGAAGCGGCGCTTTTCGAGGATCTGCGCCGGGGCCGCCTGGGTGGGCGGGTCCGTCTTGAGCAGGAGCGGATCGCCTTCGGGTGGGTCCGGGGGCGGCTGCGCCAGCTGTGAGCACCGCCACGGGCCTCGCCGCGATGCGGTTGTGTTGGTAGAGTTGGGCGGTTCGAGGCGAGATCCCGCAGCCACGGAGCCGACCCGTCACCATGGAGCAGCAGCCGGCCGCCACGCCTGCCGAAGGCGCCCTGGACAAGGCCTACCGAACCCTGGTCAACGAGGAGGACGCCCGCGTCTGCCGCGATATCAGCGCGGACGCCTGCCGGGTCGTCCCGGGCAACTTCTTCCTGCAGATCGCCGCGCAGTTCTTCACCAAGCTCGGCGATGCCATCGCCAACCCCAAGACGGTCCTCGCCTGGGTGCTCAGCGCGCTGTCCGCGCCGGGGCTCTTCACGGCCTTCCTGGTGCCGGTGCGCGAGTCCGGCTCGCTGCTGCCGCAGCTGCTGATCGCCAGCTTCGTCCGGCGCCGGGCGGTGCGCAAGTGGACCTACGTGCTCGGCAACCTCCTGCAGGGCGGGGCGGTGCTGGCCATGGCCGGGGTTGCGCTGACCCTCGAGGGGGCGGCCGCCGGTGCCGGCATCATCGCCGCGCTGGTGCTCTTCAGCCTGGCCCGGGGCCTCTGTTCGGTGGCCTCCAAGGACGTCCTCGGCAAGACCGTGCCCAAGACCCGGCGCGGCCAGGTCAACGGCTGGTCCGCGGCCGCCGCCGGACTGGTGACCGTGGGCGTCGGCCTGGCGCTGTGGCTGGGCATGGGCGAGGCCGGGGGAGCCGGTTTCTACGCCCTGCTGCTCGCCGGTGCCGCGGCGCTGTGGGTACTCGGCGCCGGGTTCTACGCCGCCATCCGCGAGGAGCCCGGCGAGACCGCGGGCGGCGCCAACGCCATCCGCGAGGCGGTGGATCGGCTCAGTCTCCTCGCCGAGGATCCGCCGTTCCGGCGTTTCGTCCTGGCCCGCGCGCTGCTGCTCTGCTCGGCGCTGACCGCCCCGTTCATCGTCATGCTCGCCTACGAGCAGACCGGGGCGGCCGCCCTGGCGCTGGGGCTGTTCGTCATCGCCGACGGCCTGGCGGATCTGCTCTCCGCGCCGTTCTGGGGGCGCTTTGCGGATGCCTCCAGCCGCCGGGTGATGATCCGCGCCGGGCTGGCCGCCGCGCTGGTGGGCATCGCGCTGGTGGCGCTTGTCCATCTGTTGCCGGGGGTCGCCGGCCACGCTGCCGTCTACCCCGTCTTCTTCTTCCTCCTCGCCGTGGCCCACGCCGGGGTGCGCATGGGCCGCAAGACCTACGTGGTCGATCTGGCCGGCGGCAACAAGCGCACCGACTACGTCGCCGTCAGCAACACCGTCATCGGCGTGGTCCTGCTGCTCACCGGTCTGATCGGGGCCCTGACCGCGGTCATGCCGATCACCGGCGTGATCCTCATCCTCTCGGCCATGGGCCTGGCCGGCGCCTGGCTTTCCGCCCGGCTGCCGGAGGTCACCGAGGAGGCAGCAACCGGATAGGCCGGGGCGCCGGGATTGCCACCGGACCGCGCAGCGGAGGGCATCCATGCTGATCAAGTCGCTCAAGATCCTCCATACCCTCGGGGCCATCGGCTTCACCGGGGCCGTGGCCGTGCACCTGATCCTGCTCGGCCTGGCCCCGGAGCCGACGGCCATCGAGGAGTACGCCGTCATCCGCGGCAGCATCGCCGCCATCGGCAATTGGCTGCTGTTGCCCTCGCTGGCGCTGGTCTTCCTCTCCGGGCTGATGAGCATGGCCCTCTACACTGGCTTCCGGCAGGCCGGCTGGGTGTGGATCAAGGGTATCCTCAGCTTCAGCATCTTCTCGGCCACCCTGGCCTTCATCCACGGCAATGCGGTGCAGGTCGCCGCGGCGGCCGATGCGGCCGCCGCTGGTCGCATCGGCGTCGACGAGATCCCGCGCAACGTCCACAACGAGCCGCTGGTGCTCTGGGTGGTGCTGATCATCTGCATCGCCAATGTGGTCCTCGGCGTGTGGCGACCGCGCCGGCTGCCGGGCGTGATGGAGCTGGGGAATCGTTAGGGCTGTCGGCGTGATGCTCGCATCGCCGGGGCGTGCAGTGACGACGAGGTGAGCCATGTATTCCGATTGGCGGCCGGAAAGGAGTGTCTCGTGCCCCTACTGCGGTGAGCCATTCCAGCTGCTCCTCGACACCGATGGAGAGGACACGGATTACGTGGAGGACTGTCCGGTCTGCTGCGCACCGATCCAGGTGGCGGTGCGCTGGTCCATGGGGGACGACGAGCCGGAGGTGGTCCTGCGTCGGGATGACGACTAAGCGCTGGTGCTAGCGGACCCGTTTATTGCGCGATGCGCTCAACCTGCTCCATCAACTCGGTTAGATCACTGAGGAAGGTGCGCTGCATGTGGCGCGGGCCGATGCCCGGTGGTACCCAGAAGTCGGGCCGGATGTGGCTGTCGACGGTGATGCGGGTCGCCTCGCCGTCGGCCTCGAGCAGCCACTCGGTCACGCCGCGGCGCAGATCGCTGTGTTCCGGCAGGATGCGCGCCCGGATGCGTTCCGGTGGTTCCTCCTCCATGGCCTCGACGCGGCGCACCCGGCGGCAGATCAGCACCAGACACCCCTCGGTGACGGTGGCCACCAGGACGGCCTCGCCGGCGCCGTCCGGTACGATCCGGCTCTCCAGCAGGCCGGGAGAGAGTTCGGAGAGTCGCTCGTAGTCGGTGAGCACCGCCCAGACCGCCTCGCGCGGGGCGTCGATCCGGGCGACGACGCGCAGCTGGTAGTCGGGACGCGCGACCTGGAAATCCCGCTCAAGGATCTCCACGGCGCCGGCCGGGGGGTGGACGGCGCCGATCAGGACCACCAGGGCGATGGCGAATAGTCCACGGCGCATACCGTCACTCTAGTCGCGCGGCGCCGCCCTGGCGAGCGCCGCCCGCGGCACACGGGCTCCCCCTTGTGCCGGTCGGGCAGGCAGGCTGCCCGGAAACTGGTACCGTGGCGCGCCAAAAGGGGAGAGAGCATGGACTGGAGCGGCGGTTACGTCTCGGATATCAACTACATCAGCGGCTTCTACCGCGAACTCGCCCCGGGCTATCTGAGCTTCGTGGCCCGGCTCCAGGGCGAGCCAGCGCCCGATCCGGCCCGGCCGTTTCGCTACGCCGAGCTCGGCTGCGGCCAGGGGCTGGGCACCAACCTGCTCGCCGCCGCCAATCCCCACGCCGAGTTCGTTGGCATCGACTTCCTGCCCGGGCAGATCGCCAATGCCCGGGACCAGGCCGCGGCGGCGGGGCTGGAGAACGTCACCTTCCACGAGGCGAGCTTCGCCGAGGCTGCGCAGTGGCCCGACGCCGCGCTGGCCCCCTTCGACTACATCACCCTGCACGGGATCTACGCCTGGGTCAGCCCGGCCAACCGGCAGGCCATCGTGCGTTTCCTGGAGCGCTGGCTGAAGCCGGGCGGCCTGGTCTACGTCAGCTACAACGCCATGCCCGGCTGGGCCGGGGTGCTGCCCTTCCAGCGGCTGCTGCGCGAGCACGCCGCCCGCCACCCCGGGCGCAGCGACCGGCAGGTCGAGTCCGGCCTGGCCTTCATGCAGCAGCTCCGCGAGGCCGGGCTCGCCTACTTCGAGCGCCATCCGGCGGCGCCGGCCAAGCTCGACGGGCTCGGCGACATCGCCCGGGAGTCGACCTACCTGGCCCACGAGTACCTCAACACCGCGGCGCAGCCCCTGTACTTCACCGACGTGCTCGCCGAGCTGGCGCCGGCCCGCCTGGACTACGTCGGCTCCGCCGATCTGGTGGAGAACTACGACGCCCTGAGCCTTCCCGAGCCGGCACGCGCGGCCCTGGAGGACGTCGCCGATCCCCACTACCGCGAGCTGCTGCGCGACTACGCGGTGAACCGGGTATTCCGCCGGGACGTCTTCATCAAGGGCAGCCGCCGTGGCACGCCGGCGCAGCAGGACGCCGCCGTGCTCCAGACCGCGGTGGCGCCGCTGCTCACCCGCGCCGAGATGACCCCGGTCTTCCACACCCACCTCGGCGAGCTGACCGGGCAGGCGCGGATCTACCAGCCGCTGATGGATCGCATCGCCCGCGGTCCGGCCACCCTCGGCGACCTGCGACAGGCCACCGGGGTCGAGCTGCCGGCGCTGATCCAGGCGTGCGCCGTGCTGGTCGCCACCGGACAGGCCCACCCGGCGCAGCCACCGGTTGATCCCGGGCCCGCGGGGCGGTTGGCCGAGCTGCTCGCCGAGCGCATCCTCGAGGATGAAGCCCACGGCCATCTGCCCGCGCCGGCCATCGGCAGCGCCGTGGCCGCCTCGGATACCGAGATCGTCGCCCTGGCGGCGCTGCGCCAGGGGGCCCCGCAGCGTGCGGAGCGGCTGGCCGAGGCCGTCTGGTCGCGTTTTCGTCCAGTGGGTCGGCGGATGGTGCGCGATGGCCAGGTGTTGGAAGGCGAGCGGGCCAACCTGCGCGAGCTCCAGGAGCGCGCCCGGGGGATCCTGCGCGAGCGCCTGCCGGTCTGGCAGGGCCTGGGGCTGATCGACGCCGGAAGCGACCGGCGCGGCGGCTGAGGCGGCCGCGACACGGTGTCGCGCAGCCCCACGAAACGCAAGGCAATGGTATGGTGCATCGGAGTTGAAACCGGTGGGCGGCAGCGCTGGCAGGGACTGTCATGAACGGATCGGAGCAGACCGAGGCGCAGCGGCTCTACGCCCGCATGTTCGCCGACAATACCGCGGTCAAACTGCTCATCGACCCGGAATCCGGGGCCATCCTCGACGCCAACCCCAGTGCCGTGCGCTTCTACGGGTACCCCCGGGCGGAGCTCTGCGGCATGCGCATCCAGGACATCAATACCCTCGATGATGCGCAGGTGCACGCCGAAATGGCCCGGGCACGGGCCGAGCAGCGTCGCTACTTCCGCTTCCAGCACCGCGTGCACGGCGGCGAGGTCCGCGACGTCGAGGTCTACAGCGGGCCGCTGGAGCTCGGCGGCCGGCAGTACCTCTACTCCATCGTCCACGACATCAGCGAGCATGTGCGCCTGCAGGGCGAGCGCGACCGGCTGCTCGAGGCCATCAACGAGGGCGTCTGCGGGCTCGACCGGGCCGGGCGCTTCACCTTCCTCAATCCCGCGGCCCGGCAGCTGCTCGGCTTTCCCTCGGAGGAGGCAGCCCTCGGCCGGGACGCCCACGCGCTGACCCACCACAGCCACCCGGACGGCAGCCCGTACCCCGCGCAGGCGTGCCCGATCTTCCGGGTGATTCGCACCGGCGAACCCCTGGAGGCGTGGCAGGACTACTTCTGGCGGATGGACGGCCGCGGTTTCGACGTGCTCGTCTACGCCGCGCCCCTGCGCGACGAGGACGATGGGATCACCGGCGCGGTGATCTCCTTCCAGGACATCAGCCGGCGCAAGCGCCTCCAGCGCGAGCGCGACCAGATGCTGGAGATCCTCGATTACCATCCCCATCTGATCCAGCGTTTTCTGCCGGATACCACGCTGCTCTACGCCAACCGCATGGTGGCGGAATTGTTCGGGGTGCCGGCGCCGGAGATGGATGGTCGGCGCTGGATCGAATGGCTGGCGCCGGAGCAGCGCGAGCAGCTCGAGGCCTTCCTGTGCCGTTTCAACCGCTCCGAGCCGGTGGGTACCTTGGAGCTGCCGGTTACCGCCGCCACCGGCGAGCAGCGCTGGGTGCAGTGGACCTGCCAGGCCTTCTTCGACGAGGACGGCCTGATCAGCCACTTCCAGGCCGTGGGCATCGACAACACCGAACGGGTCGCGGCCGAGCGGGCCCGCGCCCAGGCCGACCGCGACCGCCAGACCTTCCTCGCCGCGGTCAGCCACGACCTGCGCACGCCGCTCAACGCCATCTACGGCTTCACCGACCTGCTCCAGGCCACCGAGCTGACCGGGCAGCAGCGCGAGTACCTCGACCTGTGCCGCAGCGCCAGCGAGAAGCTGCTGGCGCTGATCGACACGCTGATGGATCTCTCGCGGATGGAGTCGGGGCGGTTGACCCTGCGCGACGAGCCCTTCGAGCTTGCCGAGGTGATCGAGCGGCAGGTGGCGGTCCTGCGCGCCGTCGCCGAGGAGGCCGGGCTGGCGCTTCGCGTCCGCGAGGCGCCGGGTACCCCGCAGTGGGTGCGCGGCGACGCCACCCGCTTCGGGCAGGTCGTGCACAACCTGGTCAGCAACGCCATCCAGTTCACCGAGCGCGGCGAGGTAGTGCTGGAGGTTGCGCCGGAGGGGACCGGACGGCTCTACGTCGCCGTCCACGATACCGGCGTGGGCATCGCCCCCGGGGATCGCGAGCACATCTTCAAGGCGTTCGCCCAGGGCAACCCGTCCTTCCGGCGCCAGCCCGGCAACGGCCTGGGCCTGCGCATCTGCCACGAGTTGGTGCGACTGATGGACGGGCGCCTGGCGGTGGCCAGCGAGCCGGGGCAGGGGTCCACGTTCTCCTTCACGGCGCGGCTGCCCCGCGCGGAGCCACCCCGCGCCGAAGGCCCCGGCGCAGCGGTCTCCGGGCAGGCCGCCGGCCTGCGCGTGCTGGTCGCCGAGGACGACGCCACCAACGCCCTGCTCATCCAGGCGCAGCTGGAGCTGGCCGGCGTCCATCCGACGCTGGTGGAGGATGGCCGCCAGGCGGTGGCCGCCTGGCGGGAGCAGGACTGGGACCTGGTGCTCATGGACGTGCAGATGCCCGGGCTCAACGGACCCGATGCGGTGCGGGCCATCCGCGCCCAGGAGGCCGAGCAAGCGTGTGCGCGCACCCCCATCGTCGCCCTGAGCGCCCACGCCGTGGACCAGGTCCGCGAGGAGTGTCTGGCCGCCGGCTGTGACGACTACCTGACCAAGCCGGTGGACCGGCAACGGCTGGCGGCCCTGCTGTCGGGGATCGCCGGCGACGGCTGACCCCGGCGCCGCGCGTTATCCTTGGCGGCAGGGGAGGCGGCGCCGAGGAGCAGCCATGTACTACCAGACCTATCGCGAGCCCGACGGGCGCTGGGCCTTCGAGCTCTTCCACCAGGACGGCACCCGGATCGCCCACGGCAGCGGCTACGAGCAGCAGCGCCAGGCCGAGGCCCACGCCGAGGAGCTGATGCGCCGGACCTACGAGCAGCAGTCCATGGGGCTGCCCTGGTAGGTCACCGGGCGTGGCGCTCAGCCGCCGCGGATGGCCAGAAAACCGCCGACCACCAACGGCAGGGTGGCCACGGCGGTGACGGTCTGCACGGTGAGGATCGAGGCCATCAGCGGAGCGTCGCCGCCGAGCTGGCGGGCGAGGATGTAGCACGACGCCGAGGCCGGTACCCCGGCGAAGAGCACGAGCACCGCCCCGGTGGTCGCGTCCAGACCGGCGGCCAGGACTACGGCGCCGACGCCGGCAGGCAGGAGCAGGAGCTTGATGGCCGATGATGCGATCAGCAGCCGCGGATGGCGGCCGATCTGCCCCCAGTACAGCCCGGCGCCCACCGCCATCAGGCCCAGCGGCAGCGCGGCCTGGCCCAGCGCATCGAGGAAGGCGGCCAGCGGTGCCGGCAAGCCCACCGGCAGCAGGCTGAGTGCGACGCCGAGCAGACAGGCGAGGATTAACGGGTTGCGCGCCAGGCTCGCCCAGAAGCCGGGTGCCTGACGTCCGGTGCGCCGGCCGTAGCGGATCAGGGCCGCCACCGCCAGCAGGTTCACCAGGGGGACGAGGACCGCCAGGCTGATCGCCGCCAGGGTCACCCCCTCGGTGCCGAACAGTGCCGCCGCCGTGGCCAGTCCCACGTAGGTGTTGGGCCGGAAGGTGCCCTGCAGCGCCGAGGTGAAGCCGGGGCCGTCCGGCTCCAGCAGCGGCCGGGCGAGGAGCAGCAGGGCGCCGGCGACCGCCACGCCGCCGGCGAGGATGGCCACTACGGGCAGCAGTGGCATCTCGCGCAGCGGTGCCTCGGCCAGCCGCACCACCAGCAGCGCCGGCAGGGCGAAGTAGTAGGTCAGCCGCTCCGCCCCGTCCCAGAACAGGGGCGGAACGACCTCCTGACGGCGCAGCACGTGGCCCAGGGCGATGAGTCCGAAGACCGCCGCCAGGGCGCTGGCCAGGGCGCCCGCCAAGCCGGCCTAGCCGCCCTGGCTCGGCACCAGCGGCTGCCGTGAGGCGAAGCGGTACTGCCAGGCCATCAGCACCGCGCCTACCGCGATCCCGGCCAGGTCGCTGTAGATCCCGCCGTAGATCATCGAGATGGCACCGGCGAGCAGCACGCCGCGCAGCAGCCACGAGACGTGGCCGAACAGCCAGCCCTGCACCGCGGCGGCCAGCAGGAAGATGCCCACCGAGGCGGTCACGCCCACCCGGGCGATCTCCGTCCAGGTCCCTTCACCGAGCATGGCCGGGCTGTAGAAGAACATGAACGGCACGATGAACGCCGCCAGCCCGATCTTGAACGCCGTCACCGAGGTGCGCAGCGGATCGGTGCCGGCAATGCCGGCGGCGGCGTAGGCGGCCAGCGCCACCGGCGGGGTGATCGCCGAGATGACTGCGTAGTAGAAGACGAAGAAGTGGGCGATCAGCGGCTCCACGCCGAGCTGCTGCAGCCCGGGCGCCACCACCGAGGCGGCCACGGCGTAGGCGGCGGTCGTCGGCATGCCCATCCCCAGCATGATGGAGATGCACATGGCGAAGAACATCGCCAGCAGCATGGAGGCGTCCGCCACCCCCAGCAGCATGGACGAGAAGCGCGTACCCACGCCGGTGAGGCTGATCACGCCGACGATGATGCCGGCGCAGGCGCACACCGCCACCAGCGGGATGACCATGCGCCCGCCCATCTCCAGGGCGCGGAGGATGCGGCGGATGCCCATCGCCTCCGGGGTCAGCCAGCTGACCACCACCGCCGAGATCATCGCCACGGTGCCGGCCCGGATCACCGAGTAGCCCTGGAAGAGGGTAAAGATCAGCACCAGGATGGGGATGAACAGGTAGACCTGCCGCAGCATCCGCCCGAGCCCGGGCAGCTGCGCCCGCGGCAGCCCGCGCATGCCCATCTTGGCCGCCTCGTTGTCGACCATGAAGTAGACCGACAGGAAGTAGAGGGCGGCCGGCAGGATGGCGGCGGCGATGATCTCCACGTAGGGGATGCCGGTGATCTCCGCCATGATGAAGGCGCCGGCGCCCATGATCGGCGGCACCAGCTGCCCGCCGGTGGAGGCGGTCGCCTCGATGGCACCGGCGCTCTTGGCCGGGTAGCCGACCTTGCGCATCAGCGGGATGGTCAGGCTGCCGGTGGCCACCACGTTGCCGGCGGAGGTGCCGTTGATCATCCCCATCAGCCCGGAGGCGAAGATCGACACCTTGGCCGGGCCGCCGCGGGCCCAGCCGGCCACGGCGAAGGCGAAGTTGACGAAGTAATCGCCGACCCGGGAGACCTGCAGGAAGGCGGCAAAGGTGATGAACAGGATGATGTACGTCGAGGAGACCGCGGTCGTCGGGCCGAGGATCCCGCTGTCGGTGTAGAGGTAGGTGAAGAAGCGGGTGAAGGAGTAGCCGCGGTGCTCCAGGAAGCCGGGCAGCCACGGCCCGACGAAGGAGTAGACGAGGAAGATGGCGGTGATGATCACCAGCGCCAGGCCGGCGATGCGTCGGGTCAGCTCCAGGATCAGCAGCACGCCGGCGGCCGAGATCCACAGCTCCTGGGCCCCGGCAAAGGGGGTTCCGGCCGCTAGCTGCCAGCGGGTCAGCGCCAGGATGATGTAGGTACCGACCATCAGCGCGCCGAAGCCGAGGATCCAGTCCGGCCAGTGGACACGGTTGTCCGGACTGCGCAGGAACCAGCCGGCCAGGGTGGCGACGGCCACGCTGGCGAACAGGGTGTAGCCGAACTGCTGGGCCAGCCACGGCGGGAGCTGGGTGGAGGACATGCCATCCACCTGCAGCAGGTAGGCGATGTAGCCGAGCGCGCCCAGGGCCCATAGCATCAGGGCGGTACTGGCCAGCATCAGCAGCCACTGGAGCATCCCGGTGGGCGCGGCCGGCGCGTCGCGGTCCAGGGTCCGCGCCGAGGTCAGCGCAAAGCCGATGAACAGGCCGCCGGCGATGTGCAGGATCCGGAAGGTCCAGGTCTCCAGCGGGATCACGTTCAGGGTGAAGATGTGGAATGCGGTATAGAGCGCGCACGCCCAGAAGAACAGCTGCTTCTGCCAGCCGGTGAGGGCGCGCTCGTTGCTGCCGAGGGGAATCTCCGTTTCGCCCTGGGTCTCGATCGTTGGCTCCGGATTCGTGGATCGATCGCTCATCGATGGGGATGCCTCGGCCTCGGTGATACCGGTGCGGGACCTGCTACCGGGCAGGCCCCCTGACACAGCCCGCCCCCGGTCGCACGGATGCGGCGCGGGGGCGGGGGATCAATGGGCTGTCCCGCTCGGGGTCAGCCGCGCAGGTCCTCGGGGATCTCGTAGCCGTTCTCCTCGAACCAGCGCACGGCGCCCGGGTGCCAGGGCATCCAGTCGTTGTACTGGTGGTTCTCCGGCAGGGTCTCGCGCGAGGCCCGGTGGATGTCCATCATCCGGTCGTGGTTCTCCATGACCGCCCGGGTGACCTCGTAGACCAGCGACTCGGGCATGTCCTGGTGGGTAATGGCGAAGTTCCAGATGGAGATCGCCGGGATGTCCGCGTCCAGGGAGCTGTAGAGGTCCGCCTCGATGTCCGCCGGGGAGAGCGCCGGGAATGCCTCGAGCAGCTGCTCCTGCTGCGCCTCGGTGACCGAGAAGATGTTGGCGTCGATCTCCGCCTCGAGCTGCGAGAAGGCCGAGATCGGGGTGCCGGCCGCGAAGGCGAAGGCGTCGATCAGGCCGTCCTGCAGCTGGCCGGCCAGATCCGAGGCGCCGCCGTTGCGCACGCGCACATCGATGCCGAGCTCATCGAAGAACTGCGGGAAGTACATATCCGCAGTGCCGCCGGAGGGGCCGACCCCGACACGCTTGCCCTCCAGATCCTCCATGGAGGTCAGCTCGTCGCCCTCGCGGGTGATGATGTGGAAGGTGGTCTGGTACATGGGGAAGACCGCGCGGATGTTGCGGTGCTCCATGCCCGGAGCCAGCTCGCTCTCGCCGTCCCAGGCGGCGCGGGCCGGTCCCATGGTGACCAGGCCGAACTCGTGGTCGCCGGTCTCGACCAGGGTGGCGTTCTGCACCGGCCCGCCGGTGACCTCGCCGCCGGCGCGGATGTCGAGCATCCCGGCGACCATGTCGGCCCAGCCGCTGCCGTAGATGTAGTAGGTGCCGCCCTGGCTGGCGGTGCCCACGGTGAAGCTGCGGGGCCAGTCGTCGCGGTCGGCCAGTGCCGGTGCCGACAGGGCCAGCGCCGAGGTGGCGCAGATGGCGAGTTGCCAGGTTTTCATTCTCATTCTGTTTGCTCCTCCTCCAGAGCCCGGGGAAGCCCTTTGGCGGGCGTTTCGGTGGTTGGCATAACCCGCACCCGTGACCGGGGCGCAGTGCGCTTTATCGCAGGGGGCACCGCTATTGTCAATTCCCAATCCGCCGTGCGGCGACCGGCGCGCCCCCGGTGAGCGGGGTGGTCAGTGAGTGCCCGGCCGCTGCGGAGCCGCATCACGCCAGGGGCTGCGGTGTTTCTCCGCAGGGTTTTCCACAGGTTTTGTGAACAAGCCCATCCCGGTCTATCTTGCCGGGGAGGACCGGCAACCAGAACCAGAAAGGAGGAGACCGGTATGGCCGACGATGATCAGAACCGCAAGGAGCAGCATGTCGAGGACATGAAGGCGCGCCTGTCCGAGTGGCAGGAGCAGATCGACCGCGTCCGTGCCCAGGCCGAGGAGGCCGGTGAGGAGATGCGCGAGCGCTATCAGGAGCAGCTCCAGGAGCTGGAGGAGAAGTACGAGGAGGGCAAGCAGCGCCTGCGCGAGATGCAGGACGCCAGCGAGGAGGCCTTCCGCGACATGCGCGAGGGCTCGGAGAGCGCGTGGGAGGCGATGACGCGGGCCTTCCGCGATGCGCTGAACCGTTTCCGCTCCTGATGACCCTGCCCGGGCGGGCCCGGTGGCCCGCCCGCACTGCTCCCGCTCACCCCCGCCCCCCAGGTAAACTGGCGCCATGCCAGACTCCGACATCACCGACGCCATCGCCACGGCCTACCGCCGCGTCCGGGACGAGATGCCCGGCTTCCGCGAGCGGGCCGCGCAGAAACGCATGATCTGGGAGGTGGCCAAGGCCCTCGCAGGGGAGCAGGACCACCGCCTGCTTGCCATCGAGGCGCCCACCGGCACCGGCAAGAGCCTCAGCTACCTGCTCGGCGGGGTCCCGGCGGCGCGCAGCCGCGGGCTGCCACTGGTCATCGCCACGGCCACCGTGGGGCTGCAGGAGCAGATCCTGCACCAGGATCTGCCCAAGCTGGCCCGCTACGCCGGCATCGAGGTGGATGCCACGGTGGCCAAGGGGCGTGGTCGTTACCTGTGCCCGCGCAACCTGGGTGAGCTGGTCGGGCAGTCGGCCAGTGTCGAGGCCGGGGCGCAGCAGGCGTTGGCCGCCGACATCCTGGGCAGCGCCCGCTGGCCGCGCCCGCCTCAGCCGGGCGAGCCCGAGCAGCTGGAGTCCATGGCCGAGGCCCTAACCGAGGGGCGCTGGGGCGGTGACCTGGACGAGTGGGCCGACGGCGTGGCCGACGACCTGCGCCCGATGGTCACCTCCACCAGTCACTCCTGCTCCGGACGGCGGTGTGCCCACTTTGAGGGATGTCCCGTCTACGCCGCCCGCGACCGGGTGTCCCGCGCCGAGGTGGTGATCACCAACCACGACCTCCTCCTCGCCGACCTGCAGCTCGGCGAGGAGGAGGGCGGGGTCCTGCTGCCAGCGCCCGAGCAGGCGCTTTACGTCATCGACGAGGGCCACCACCTGGCCGCCAAGGCGGTGCAGCGCTTCGCTGCCAGTGCCCGCGTCCAGGCGGCGCGGACGTGGCTGGAGGAGGGCGAAGGCGTTGCTGCGGACACCGCGGCGGTGCTGCCGGACGATGCGGTCGGCGAGCCGCCGGACGCCGAGGCGCAACGGCTGCAGGAGCGTCTGGGCGAGGTAGCCACCGCGCTGCAGGAGGCGGATACCTTCCTGCAGCACAACTACCGGGCCGATGCCGAGGGTGAACGCTGGCGTTTCCGCGCCGGTCATGCCCCGGAGCCGGTGCGTGAGCTGGCCGGGCGCGTGGCCGGCCCGGCGCGGGGGCTGCACGACGCCCTGCAGGGGTTCTCGGACCGGGTTTACGCCGCCCTGGAGGCGCAGCGGGGCGACACCCAGGAGCTGGAGCGCCAGCTGCCGCGGCTTGGCTTCCTGCGTGAGCGGGCGGCGAACCTGGCCACCACCTGGGAGCTCCTCGCCGAGCAGGACAGTGCCGGAACGCCGCCGGTGGCCCGCTGGGTGGAACGCCAGGCGGAGTCCGACGGTGCCGTGGATCATCGGGTCTCGGTCTCGCCGGTCTCGGTGGCCGGCGAGCTCGCCCGGCGCCTGTGGGACCGGTGCGCCGGTGCGGTGATCACCAGCGCCACGCTGACTGCCCTGGGGCGCTTCGATCATCTGCGCAGTGACCTGGGCCTGCCCGACGGGGAGGCCATCCGCCAGGGCTGCCTGCCGTCGCCCTTCGACTACAGCCGATCCCTGCTGCACGTGCCGTCGCTGCGCAGCGATCCGCGCGACGCCGAGGCGCACCTGGCCGAGGCCTGCCAGTGGCTGCCCGAACTCCTCGACCCCTACGAGGCGGCGCTGGTGCTGTTCACCAGCCGTCAGCGCATGGAGCGGGTGGCCCAGGCGCTGCCCGAGGGCCTGCGGGAGCGGCTGCAGTGCCAGGGTGAGCGCTCCCGCGAGGCGATGCTCCAGCGCCACCGCGAGGCCGTGGATGCCGGGCAGGGCAGTATCCTCTTCGGACTGGCGGGTATGGCCGAGGGGGTGGATCTGCCCGGGCGCTACTGCGATCACGTGGTCATCGAGCGCATCCCCTTCGGGGTGCCCACCGAACCGGTGACCGCCACCCTCAGCGAGTGGCTGGAGGATCAGCAGCGCTCCTCGTTCCATACCCTGAGCCTGCCGCAGGCATCGCTGCGCCTGACCCAGGCCTGCGGACGGCTGGTCCGCTCCGAGGATGACCGCGGGCGGATCACCATCCTCGACCGGCGGGTGGTGACCCAGCGCTACGGCCGCCAACTCCTCGACGCCCTGCCGCCGTTCCGGCGCCGTCTCGACTAAGGCAGGCATCCCGCAACGAAAAAGGCCGCCGATCCGGTGGATCGGCGGCCCGTTGCCGTGGGGATGGCGGAACGATCCCCTTGGGGTTACTGCTTCTCGATGACCGTGGTCAGCTCCACGCCGAGGGCCACCGGCAGCAGGAAGTAGACGAACACCGTGGTCAGCACGATGGTAATCAGGTTCAGCAGCAGCCCGGCGCGCGCCATGTCTGGCACGGTCAGGGCCCGGCTGCCGAAGACGACGGCGTTCGGCGGCGTGGCCACCGGCAGCATGAAGGCGCAGGAGGCAGCGACGGCCACGGCGGCCATCAGCACCAGCGGGTTGAAGTTGGTGGCCACGGCCAGCGCGCCCATCAGCGGGATGAACACCGTCGCCGTGGCGGTGTTGGAGGTCACCTCGGTGAGGAAGACCACCAGGGCCACGCAGGCAGCGATGATCAGGAAGATGGAGACGCCGTCGAGCACCTGCAGGGCCTCGGCCAGGCTCTCGGACAGGCCGCTGGCGCCAAAGCCCGCCGCCAGGGCGAAGCCGCCGCCGAAGAGCAGGACGATGTCCCAGGGGATCTTCACGGCGGTGTCCCAGTCGAGCAGCCGCTGCCCCTTCTCCTTGCCCGAGGGCAGTAGGAACAGGGCCAGGGCACCGGCCATGGCGATGCTGGCGTCGCCGAACTCATCGAGCACGCCCTCGGGCAGGAAACCGCGCAGGACCCAGGCCAGGGCCACCAGCACGAAGACGCTCAGCACGCGGCGCTCGGCGGGGTCCATGCGGCCGATCTCGGCCAGCTCCTGGCGGATGGTCTCGCGGCCACTGACCAGATGCCCGATGCCGCGGCAGTGGCGGCTGAAAGCCAGATAGACCCAGGCGATGCCGAGAAAGAGCAGGGACAAGGGCAGGCCGAAGGCCATCCAGCTGGCGAAGGTGATCTCGATGTCGTAGAGCTCCTGGGCCTGACCGGCGAGCACCGCGTTCGGTGGCGTGCCGATCAGCGTGGCGATGCCGCCGATTGACGCGGCGTAGGCGACACCGAGCATGAGCACCACGCCAAAGCCGCGGGGCAGCTCCTGTCCGTTCTGCTCGGCTTCCTCCTGGCTCTGCTTGAGCACCGCCAGGGCGATGGGCAGCATCATCATCGCCGTGGCCGTGTTGCTGATCCACATGGACAGCCCGGCGGTGGCCAGCATGAAGCCGAGGATGATGCGCCGGGGCGAGGGACCGACGAGGTTGATGGTGTGCAGGGCGATGCGCCGATGGAGGTTCCAGCGCTGCATGGTCACGGCGATGAAGAAACCACCCAGGAACAGGTAGATCAGGTGGTTGCCGTAGGCCTCGGTGACATCGCCGACCTCCATGACCCCGAGCAGCGGGAAGGCGACGATGGGGACCAGCGCCGTGGCGGCAAGGGGCAGCGCCTCACTGATCCACCAGATGGCCATCAGGATGGCGACCAGGGCGACGTTCCACTCGGCCTGGGTCAATTCGCCGGGCGGGCCGACCAGCAAGCCGGCCAGGGCCACCAATGGCCCCAGGAACAGTCCAATGCGCTGCCGATAAGACTCCATGGATACCTCCATCAGCGTTCGAAGAGCGCATAAGGTGGACCACAAGCCCCCTCCCCCTCAATAGGTCAATAAAAACGGGGTCCGAGCATTGACCCGAACCCCGTCTCCGTGAACCGCATACCGGGTCCCCGCCCCCCCCGCGGGTTACCAGCCCATATCGCCCTCGGGCGCCGGCTCCTGCTCAGGCATCGGCTCCTGCTCAGGCTGCGGCTCCGGTGCGGGTGCCGGCTCCTGCTGTTCCGGCTCGCCCCACGGGTCCTCGGCAGGCTCCGGTTCGTCGCCGGTGCCGGCGCAGCCGGCGCCGAGCAGCAGGGCGAACAGCGCGATGATTCCAAGCTTGTAGGGCATGGGTGACTCCCCCTGATTGGTGCATTTCCATGGTGCAGACGCTGGCATGCGCCTGGCGATTGGGACAATGCCACCCCGGCTCGGGTTCACGGCCGCCGCCCGGAAGGGCCTGCCGCTCGCCGTCAGGCCTCGGCGTCGTCGAGCCGTGCGCCGACCGGGGCGTCCACCGGGCGGACGATGGCCCGCGTGCCTTCCAGCCGGACGATGCGCACGGCACTGCCCGGGGCGATCTCGGGGTCGTCGGAGGGGTCGGGGATGGCCATCAGGTGGTCGCCGAAGGCGCGCACGCGCAGGTGGCCGCGCAGGTCGTAGTAGGCCTCGAAGGCGGTGCGGCGCAGGGCACTGTCATCCGCTGAGGGCGGGCCGCCGCCGCGGCCCATGCGCCGGAAGACCCAGACCATGAACGGCAGCGAGGCCAGCCCGGCGAGGATGGCCACGGCGATCTGCGCGACCAGCGGCGCGCCGAGCAGGGCCATGGCCATGCCGGCGAAGGCCATTACCGCCAGGGCCAGCAGCACCCCGGCGCCACCGCCGGCGAGCAGGATCTCGACGCCGAGCAGCACCACCGCCAGGGTGAGCCATACCGTCCACACCGATTGCGGGTCGTTCATCGGGTCCATGGGGCCTCCGCGCAGGGTCCGGATCCCCAAGGTAGCGAGCCGGGCGGCGGGAGGCCAGCCCCGCCGCCATCAGCGCTGGTAGGCCAGCTCCAGGGTCTCGCCCTGGTGCAGGTCGTGGACCTCGTTGCGGTAGCCGATGCGCACCGGCGGCCACGGCCCCTCCTCCAGGCGCAGGGTGAGCCGGGTGTGATTGACCACCAGGTGGATCCAGTGGCCGCGATAATGGATCTTGTGCTCCACCTCGTGGAGCCCATCGGGCAGCATGGGATCGAGCCACAGGATGCCGTCCCGCGGTTCCATGCCGGTGTAGCCGCGCAGCGCCAGGTCCACGGTGCCGGCCATGGCCCCGAGGTGGATGCCCTCCTTGGTGGTGCCGCCCTGGATGTCGCCCAGGTCGCTGATCAGCGCGTTGCCGAACAGATCCCAGGAGCGCTGCCGGTCGGAGCGGGCCAGCACCCACGAGTGGACGATGTTGCTCAGCGTCGAGCCGTGGGAGGTGCGCGCCTCGTAGTAGGCGATGTTGCGCGGGATGGCCTCGGCGTCGAGCTCGTAGCCCATGTCGGCGAACAGGGTTTCGATCTGCTGCCGGGAGAACAGGTAGAAGAGCATCAGCAGGTCGGCCTGCTTGCTCGCCTGGTAGCGGTTGACGTCATCGCCCTCGGCCTCAAGGATCCGGTCGAGCCGCTGGATGTTGCCGTAATGCTCGCGGTAGCCGGCCCAGTCCAGTTCCTCGAGCTGGTCGTAGCCCTCGAACTGGCTGATGATGCCGTCGCCGTGGAAGGGGATGAACATCCGCTGGCTGATCTCCTGCCAGCGGGTGAGTTCCGCCTCGTCGATCGCCAGCCGGTCGAGGAGCTCGCTGCGTGGCGTCGGGCCGATGACCTCCAGGGCCTGGCGGGCGATGCGCAGGCACCAGGCGGCCATGACGTTGGTGTAGGCGTTGTTGGCCAGCCCGATCTCGTCGCTGCCCGGATAGCGCGTGTGGAACTCATCGGGGCCGACGATGCCGCGGATCTCGTAGCGCTGGCGCTGCGGGTTGTAGGTGGCCAGGCTGGCCCAGAACTGGGCGATGCTCAGGATCATCTCGGCGCCGGCGAAGGCCATGAAGTCGGTGTCGCCGGAGACCTCATAGTAGCGCCAGATGTTGTGGGCGATGGCGGCGTTGACGTGGCGCTGGCGGTGGGTGTTGTCCGGCAGCCAGCGCCCCGAGGCCGGGTTGAGGTGCAGGGTCTGCGTCTCCTCGCGGCCGCTGCTGCCGCTCTGCCACGGGTACATGGCCCCACGCAGCCCCTCGGCGGCAGCCGCCCGGCGCGCCTCGGGCAGGCGGCGGTAGCGGTACATCAGCAGGGCGCGGCTGATCTCCGGGCTGTGCAGATTGAGCAGCGGCAGGATGAACAGCTCGTCCCAGAAGATGTGCCCGCGGTAGGCCTCGCCGTGCAGGCCGCGCGCCGGAACGCCCACGTCCAGATCGGTGGTGTGCAGCGAGGTGGTCTGCAGCAGATGGAAGATGTGCAGGCGCAGGACCGTCTGCTCCTCGGCCTCGCCGTTGTTGTCGGTATGCAGCGTCACGTCCCAGCCGCGCCAGTAGCGTTCCCACGCCTTGGCGTGGGTGCGCAGCAGCTCGTCGAAGGCCGGGGCGCGCTCCACCGCGGATGCCGCATCGATGCCCGGCTCGCAGATGGCCCGGTCCCGGCCGCTGTAGAAGGCGGCGACCTTCTCGACGCGGATCGGCTGCCCCGGCTCGGCCTGCAGGGTCAGGTCGTCACCGATGTAGTCGTCGGTCTCCAGCCGCTCGCGGTGCTCCGGCCCGCGGCCGTCGGCCTGCCAGGCCCGGGTGCGCACTGCGTGGGCCAGGTCGATGCGCGACTGATTGGTCATGCTGCGCAGCATGACCGCCTCGTCGCTGCAGCGTTCGGTGGCGAGGACATCCAGGTGGCGGGTCTCCAGGGCCCGGTAACGGGCCACGCCGAGGTTCTCGACGCCGCCGTCGATCCCTGAGCGGATGTGCAGCGCGCCGGTCCAGTTCACCGGTTCCAGCTCCCAGTGCAGCGCGGCCAGGTGGCTGTCGCCCATATGCACCAGCCGCCGGCTGGTCAGCCGCGTCTCGCGCCCGTGCGGGTCGCGAAAGTGCAGGTGCCAGGTCAGCACCCCGTGGCGCATGTCCAGGGTCTGCCGGTGGTCCAGCCACTCCACGCCGTCGAAGTCGAACCAGTCGCCCTCGGCCGGGCGGAAGTTCAGGCAGAGCCAGTTGGGCAGATTGACCAAGTCCTCGTTCTCCACCTCGCGGCCGGAGACCAGACTGGTGCGCCGGTTGTAGCCGCCGGCCATGTAGGTGCCGGGGTAGTGGATGTCGCCGGCGGCAGCCCCCTCGAAGGCGCCGCGGGTCGCGAAACGGCCATTGCCCAGCACGCAGATCGCCTCGCGATGCTGCTGCTCCTCGGGCAGCCAGCCCTGGTAGGTCAGTTGCCAGCCTTCGGTCTCCGGTAGCGTCATCGCTGAAGCCCCTTCACAGCATCTGCTCGAAGAATTGGCGGACGGCGGCCACGTCGGCCAGCCGGTAGTCGGCGGCGGTGGCGCGGTCGGGCTCGCCGACGAAGATGCCCACGCCGCGGCCCTCCAGGGCCCGGAAGGCGTGCTCATCGGTCCAGTCGTCGCCGATGTAGATGGGCAGGGTGTCGCCGTTGTTCAGCGACAGCGCCTCAAGCAGCCAGAGCACCGCGCGGCCCTTGTCCCAGGCGACGTCCGGCTGCAGCTCGAAGACGCACTTGCCCGGCCCGCAGCGCAGCTGCGGGTGGCGCTCAAGCACCCCGTCCACGGCGGCCCGGACGCGCTCGACCTGATCCTCCGGCGTATTCCGGTAGTGCACGGCGAGGGCGAAGCGCTTGCGCTCGAGCAGGGTGCCCTCGACCGCCGCGAGGGCGTCGTCGAGTTCCTCGGCCGCCGCGGCCAGGGCGTCCAGGCCGGCCTCGGCCTCTTCGTTGCAGCGGTGTACGCCGCCGGGGCCGACGATCTCGAAGCCGTGGCTGCCCGCGTAATAGACCGACTCCAGACCGACGAACGCCTGCAGCGCCTGCAGGTCGCGGCCGCTGACCAGGGCCACGGTGTGGCGGGCGGCCAGCTGCTCCAGCGCCGCGTGCATGGCCGGATCCAGCCGCGCCTCGGCCGGGTCGTCGACGATCGGCGTCAGGGTGCCGTCGTAGTCGAGGAACAGCGGCGTGCTCCGCCCCTCCATGCGCGTGCGCAGTTCATCGAGCACCGCCGGTTCGAACAGCTCCGGGGGGGATTGCATCGCTTGCGCCTCCTGTGGCTCAGCTCAGTTCGGTCAGCGCCGCCACGGCGACGTCGGCGCCGTGGGCACGCAGGACATCGTGATTGTCGTGGCGGGCCACGCCCACCACCAGGGCGAAGGGCCCGGCGGCGCCGGCCTGGACGCCGGAGATGGCGTCTTCGAAGACCACGCTCTGTCCCGGGGCCACCCCCAGCCGCTCGGCGGCGACCAGGAAGATGTCGGCATCCGGCTTGCCACGCAGGCCCAGCTCGCGGGCGGTCTCGCCGTCCACCCGGGCGTCGAACAGGGTCTCGATTCCGGCGGCCTGGATCATCCGACGGCAGTTGCGGCTCGAGGAGACGATGGCCGTGCGCACCCCCGCGGCCCGCCACTGCCGGACCCGCTCCAGCCAGTCCGGGAAGACCTCCACGCCGTCGCGCTCGATGACCGCCTGGATCAGTGCGTCCTTGCGGCGGCCCAGGCCGTGGATGGTGTCGTGTTCCGGTGGGTCGTCCTCTTCGCCCTCGGGCAGGTCGATGCCGCGCGCGGCCAGGAAACGGCGCACGCCCTCCTGGCGCGGCAGGCCGTCGACGTGCTCCCAGTACTCGGTCTCTTCGTCGAAGGGGGCGAAGGGGGTGCCGGTTCGCTCGGCATGCGCCTGCAGGAAGGCGTCGAACATCTCCTTCCACGCCCGGGCGTGCACCGTGGCGGTACGGGTGACCACGCCGTCCATGTCGAAGATGGCGGCCTGGTAATCGGCGATGTCAACGGCTGACGGATCCATTAGGTTCACTTTGGCGCACCTCCTTCGGGTTGTGCAAGGCCTTATGCGTGACCCCGTCGTCATCCCCGTCCGGTGCCGCGAACCGTGGACCGGAAGCCTAGGAGGGCGGGTCGGGCGGGGTGAGCTGTTCCAGCGGCGCCGGTCGCGCCAGCAGGTAGCCCTGGCCCTGGAGGCAGCCGGCCTCCAGCAGGGCGTCGCGCTGGGCCACGGTCTCGATGCCCTCGGCGATCACCTCCAGCTCCAGGCTGTGGCCGAGGGCGAGGATGGCCCGGGTGATCGTCGCCCCGCGGGAGGGCTGATCGACGTTGTCGACAAAGGAGCGGTCGATCTTCAGCCGGTCCACGGGTAGATCCTTGAGGTAACTGAGCGCCGAGTAGCCGGTGCCGAAATCGTCCACGGCCACGCGAACGCCGTGGCGGCGCAGTTCGTCGAGGCGGGCGATGACCCGCGTGTCGGTGTTCACCAGCAGGCTCTCGGTGATCTCCAGCTCCAGGCGCTCGGGCGGCAGCCCGGTCTCGTCCAGGGTGCTCAGCACGCGGCCGACGAAACCGGGTTCGGCGAGCTCGGGGGCGGTGATGTTGACCGCCAGGCGCCCCCAGTCCCGCCCGTTGCGGAGCAGAGCCTGGTACTGCCGGCAGGCACGGCGCAGAACCCAGGCGCCGAGCTGGCCCATCAGACCGGCGTGCTCGGCCACCGGGATAAATCGCGCCGGCGAGATCGGACCGCGTTCCGGGTGCGGCCAGCGCAACAGCGCCTCGAGCCCGATCCATTGCCCGCTGGCCAGGTCCGCCTGGGGCTGGAAGTGCAGGTCCAGGGTGTCGCTGGCAAGGGCCTGGCGCAGTTCGGCGCCGAGCTCGATGCGCTCGCGGGCGCGCTCGGTCAGCTCCTCGCTGAAGAAGCGGTAGCCCACGCCCTCGCTCTTGGCCTCGTACATGGCGGCGTCGGCCTGCTCGAGCAGTACGCTGGCGCCCTGGGCCTGGTCCGGGAAGGTGCTCAGGCCGACGCGCAGGGTGATGGGGATCTGGTGGCCCTCGATCTCCAGCGGTGCCTCGGCGGTGGCGATCAGCCGCTCGGCGGTGCCGGCGGCATCGTCGGTGCTGACCAGCTGGGGCAGCAGCACGCCGAACTCGTCGCCGCTGAGCCGTGCCACCGTGGCCGAGTCGCCCACGGCGGCGTCGAGCCGCTCGCCAATGATCCGCAGGGTGCGGTCGCCGATGGCGTGGCCGAGGCTGTCGTTGACGGCGCGGAAATCACTCAGATCGACGATCAGCACCGCCACCGTGCTGTCGCCGCCGCGCCGGCGCTGGCGCTGGTGCTGGCGCAGGGCCTGCTCCAGGCGGTCCTGGAAGAGCAGGCGGTTGGGCAGCTCGGTGAGCGGATCCAGATGCATGACCCGCTCGAGCTGGCTCTGGTACTCCTTGATCCGCGAGATGTCCGAGAACACCCCGATGTAGTGGGTGGGGTGGTCGGATTCGTCGCGCAGCTCGCGGATGGTGGCCAGCTCGGCGTAGGTGGTGCCGTCGTTGCGGCGGTTCCAGATCTCGCCGGTCCAGTAGCCGTGGCTGCGGATTGCCTCCCACATGGCCTCGTAGAAGGCCTGGCTGTGGAAGCCGGAGGCGAGGAAGCGGGGGTTGCGGCCGAGGGCCTGGTCCTCCTCGTAGCCGGTGATGCGGGTGAAGGCCCGGTTGACGGCGACGATGTTGGCCTCGGCGTCGGTGATGATCACCCCCTCGCGGGCCTCCTCGAAGACGATGGCCGCCTGGCGCAGCTCGCGCTCGACGCGCTTGCGCTCGGTCACGTCGTGGAGATTGAGGACGAAGGCCGGATCGCCCTCCCAGCGCATGGTCCGCGCCCGCATCTCGACGATCCGGCTGCCGCCTTCGCCGGTCCGCAGTTCGATCTCCTGGGGCGCTCCGGTCGCCACCGGGAAGCCGAAGACCTGGCCGATCAGCTCGGCGGGCGGGTGGCCGGTGAGGGTGCCGGCGGTGGCGTTGGCGTAGACGATCCGCCCGTGGTCATCCACCACCAGGATGCCCTCGGCGGTGTTGCTCAGGACCCGGTCGAGCTGGTGCTCGCGCTCGCGAGCGCGGGACTCGGCGACGCTCAGCCGGTGCTCGCGCCGGCGCTGCTCGGTGATGTCCTCGAGGATGTGCACCGACTGTCTGTAGCGGCCTTCGGCGTCGGTGACGGCGAACGAGCGCGAAATGAGGATCTCGCCGGTGGGCAGGGCCAGCTCCTCGGTGATCTCGCCGCTGCCCCGGCGTTCGCCGCAGCGGCCCTGCTCCATGGCGGCGCGGCAGCTGGGCAAGGGGCCGTCCCGGCGGGGGAAGACCTCCCAGTAGGGGCGCAGCCGGAACTCCTCCGGGGCCAGCCCGGCCCGCTCGGCATAGGCCCGGTTGGCGGCGAGGATGCGGTAGTGCTCGTCGTGGATGAACACCGGCTCGGAGAGGGCGTCCAGGGCGCGCAGCCAGTCGCACGCCTCCGCCCCCTGGGCGGCGATGGTCACCGGGGTTGCCAGGACGGCACTGCGTTGATGCTGGGGGTTCCGACCGCTCGGCAAGGGCGGTTCCTCGCTGGTGCCAGTGCCGGGCCAGGAACCCGGCGATCCGTGATGTTGATACGCTATCACATCGACGAAACAGGGGAATGCCCGGGTGCGGCAATCCGATCGCTGCGGTTGTCTTGACACGGTCTCCGGGGCGGGGCGCTGCCGCGTGTCACCGCCGCAGCGGAATATGCATAGGCCGAAGCGTCCTTTCACGGCGCTGCTGCGCGCGGCGTAGCCTCTCGACTCAGACGGCCCCGGATCCGGCGGGGCCGGTACCTATCGAGACGGGAGGCAACCATGTCGTCATCCATCACCCTGACCGCGCGGGGCAGTGCGGCCCCGATCGCCGGCTGGGCCAGCCTCGGCCTGCTTGCCGTCGGGGCGCTCTACCTTGGGGCATTCATCAGCCCCACGCAGGCCGCGCTGCTCATCGTAGGCGGTGCGCTGGGCGTGGTGCTCTACCACGCCGCCTTCGGGTTCACCGCCGCCTGGCGGGTGTTCATCAACGAGCGCCGCGGTCGCGGGCTGCGGGCGCAGATGATCATGCTGGCGGTGGCGGTCCTGCTCTTCTTCCCGCTGCTCGATGCCGGGTCGGCGTTCGGCAACGAGCTCAGCGGCTACGTCTTCCCGGTGGGCGTGGCCGTCGTGGTGGGGTCGTTCCTCTTCGGCCTCGGCATGCAGATCGGCGGCGGTTGCGCCTCGGGGACGCTGTTCACCGTCGGCGGTGGCAATGCCCGGATGGTCATCACGCTGCTCGGGTTCATCCTGGGCTCGGTGATCGCCACCCATCACGTGGACTGGTGGTGGGATCTGCCGGCCTTCGAGGCGGTCTCGGTGGTCGAGGGGCTGGGCGTGACCGGCGGCCTGGCCCTGAGCCTGGCGCTGTTCGCCACCATCCACGCCGGCACCGTGTACTTCGAACGCCGCCGCCACGGCGCGCTGGAACAGCCGGCGGCCGCTGAGCATGCCGGCTGGCAACGGTTCCTGCGTGGCCCCTGGCCGCTGGTCTGGGGGGCGGTGGCGCTGGCCGTGCTCAACGCGCTGACGCTGATCCTCTCCGGGCGGCCCTGGGGGATCACCGCCGCCTTCGCCCTGTGGGGTGCCAAGGGCTTCGAGGCGGTGGGCATCGAGGTGGCGCAGTGGGGCTACTGGCAGCTGCCGGGCAACGCCCGGGCGCTGGAGGCCAGCGTGCTGGCTGACGCCACCTCGGTGGTGAACTTCGGCATCATCCTCGGCGCGCTGCTCGCTGCGGTGCTCGCCGGGCGGCTGGCGCCGAGCCTGCGTATCCCGCCGCGGGCCCTGGCGGCATCGATCATCGGCGGGTTGCTGCTCGGCTACGGCGCGCGGCTGGCCTTCGGCTGCAACATCGGCGCCTATTTCGGCGGTATCGCCTCGGGCAGCCTGCACGGCTGGGTGTGGCTGATCTTCGCCTTCCTCGGCAACGTGGTCGGGGTGCGCCTGCGGCCCTGGTTCTTCGGCGAGGAGTCGCGGCAGCCGCGCCAGCCCGCCTCCTGCTGAGCGGAGTCCGCGGGTGTACGCTGGGAAGGGGCCGGCCCGGTGACGACGCGGGGCCGGCCCGCGATCGTCAGGCGCCACGAGGGACGGCCATGAAGCTCAGGCAACTGCAGTTCATCCACGAGGTGGTTCACCGCAACCTGAACATCTCGGCGGCGGCGGACGCCCTGTACACGTCGCAGTCCGGGGTGAGCAAGCAGATCCAGGCCCTCGAGGATGAGCTCGGCGTCCAGATCTTCGTGCGCAGCGGCAAGAGCCTCTCCCACCTGACGCCGGCCGGCGAGCGCATCATCGAGGCCACCGCCCGGCTGCTCGAGGAAGCCCGCAACATCCGCGCCATCGCCGCCGACTACGCCGGCCAGGAGCGTGGCCAGCTGACCATCGCCACCACCCAGACCCAGGCCAAGTACGCCCTGCCGCGGGTCATCCAGCGCTTCCGTGCCCGCTATCCCAATGTCAGCCTGCACATGCACCAGGGCACGCCCATGCAGATCGCCGAGCTCGCCGCCCGGGGCGAGGCGGATTTCGCCATCGCCACCGAGGCCATGGAGCACTTCGAGGATCTGGTCATGATGCCCTGCTACCGCTGGAACCGGAGCGTGGTGGTCCCCGCCGACCACCCGCTGGCCGAGGCGGAGCCGCTGACCCTGGAGGCTCTGGCGGCCCACCCGCTGGTCACCTACGTCTTCGGTTTCACCGGGCGCTCGCAGCTCGATGAGGCCTTTCAGGGCGCCGGGCTGGCGCCGGAGGTGGCCTTCACCGCCACCGACGCCGAGGTGATCAAGACCTACGTGCAGCTGGGGGTCGGGGTGGGGATTATCGCCAGCATGGCCTTCGACCCCGATGCCGACGAGGGGCTGGTGGCCCGCGACGCCAGCCACCTCTTCGCCCCGAGCACCACGAGCATCGGCTTCCGCCGCGGCAGCCACCTGCGCGGCTTCATGTACGCCTTCATCCACCTCTTCGCGCCGCACCTGACCGAAGAGGTGGTCGAGCAGGCGATCCGGGCGCGTACGCCGGAGGCCCGCCGGGCGCTGCTCGAGGCGCTGGATCCCGCGCTGGACGCGGGTTCTCCCTGACGTCGGCTTAGGCCTCGTCGGCGAACCCTGCGCCGACCGTCCGGATCAGCCGCTCGAGATCCTGGATCCGGAACGGCTTGACCAGGTACTCGCTGAAGCCCAGCTCCGCGGCGCGCTCACGCTGGGCGGGCAGGGCGTCGGCGCTGACCGCGACCACCGGCACCGCCGGAGCGATCCCCTGCCCGCGCAGTGACTCCATGACCTGGAAGCCGTCCATGTCCGGCAGGTGCAGGTCGAGCAGGATCAGATCGAAGGCCTGCTCCGCCGCGATGCCCAGCGCCGAGGCGCCGTCCTCCGCCTCGGTGAGTTCGGCGTCGCTGCGGTTGTCGATCAGACCGCGCACGAGCAGGCGATTGAGGAACTGGTCCTCCACGTAGAGGATGCGCACCGGTCGGATAGGGGGATGGTCCGCCATGGGCGACTCCGCCGCACGGGACGGCCTGGCGGCCCCCTCGGTCGGCGGGTCCGCCGCGGGCAGGCGCAGCTGGAAGCGGCTGCCCCGCTCGGGGCTGGAGTCCAGCAGCGCAAGGGTCCCCGCCATGAACGTCGCCAGGCGCTGGGCGATCAGCAGGCCGATGCCCGTCCCCTCGATGGTACCGCGGTCCTGGTCCAGCCGGTCGAAGGGCAGGAAGAGCCGTTCGCGCTTCTCCGGCGGGATGCCGATGCCGCTGTCGCTGACCACCACGGAGACCGCGTCGCCGTCCGCCTCCGGGCGGGCATCGAGGTGCACGGTGCCGCCGGGGCGGTTGTATTTGATGCCGTTGGTGAGCAGATTGAGCAGGATCTGCTTCAGTCGCATGGGGTCGGCCTGCACCCAGAGATCGTCCGGGACCTCGGCGGTCAGGGCGATCCGGTGCTCGCTGGCGTCCCCGCTGCACACCGCCAGGCAGTCCTCCGCCACGCTACACAGCTGCACGGCGGTGGGCGCGACGTGCATCTCCCCGGCCTCGATCCGCGCCAGATCCAGGACATCGTTGATCAGATCCCGCAGGTACCAGCCCGCCCTGAGGATGTCGCCGTAGTAGCGCTGCCGCGACTCGGCGGAGGGCTCCGAGTGCTCGGCGAGCAGCTGCGTAAAGCCGACGATGGCGTTGAGCGGCGTGCGCAGCTCGTGGCTCATCGAGGAGAGGAACTCCGTCTTCGCCTGGCTGGCCTGCTCGGCCTCCGCCTTGGCGGCGAGGAGTTCCGACTGGTAGGCCTCCTGACGGGTGACGTCGCCCTGGATGCCGATGAAGTGGGTCACCGTCCCGGCGGCGTTGCGGACCGGGTCGATACGCAGGTAATTGCGGAACGGGGAGCCGTCCTTGCGGTAGTTGGTCAGGACCACGCTCACCGGTTCCTGGCGGGAGAGGGCCGCGCGCAGGGTGTCCACGTCCGCGGGGTCCGTGTCCGGCCCCTGCAGGAAGCGGCAGTTGTGGCCGATGGCCTCTTCCGGCTCGTAGCCGGTGAGGGTCTTGAACGATCGGTTGCAGTAGGTCACCGGCAGCCCGGGGACCTGGGCATCGGCGACGACCACGCCCTCGGAAGTCGCATCGAGGGCCTGGGCCTGGAGGCGGACCTGGGTCTCGGCGCGCACGACGCTGGTGTAGTTGACCAGCAGCAGGATGCAGCCCTGCAGCCGGCTGGCGCGGCTCCAGTAGGGCAGCAGCCGCAGCAGGTGGTGCTCCCCCTGGCAATCCAGCCACTCCTCCAGCGTGTCGCCCTCGCGCAGGACCCGCTGGACGCGGTCGCCCCAGTCGTAGAGCCCGAGCTGCCCGGAGAGGATGCTCACCGGCTGCTCCAGCCAGTCCTCCTGCAGCTCCAGCAGGGACTGCGCCGCGGCGTTGAAGCGCTTGATCCGTGCGTGGGCGTCGAAGACCACCAGCCCCTCGCTGAGGCTGTCCATCACCGAGGCGAGGTCGTCGTACGCCTCGCTGAGTTCCTCGCTGCGCCGGTTCAGCTCCTCGTTGACGGTGGTCAGCTCTTCGTTGGTGGACTGCAGCTCCTCGTTGCTCGTCTCCAGCTCTTCGTTGGTCGACTGGAGTTCCTCGTTGGAGGACTGCAGCTCCTCATTGGTCGACTGCAGTTCCTCATTGGCCCGTTCCAGCTCCTCGGTGACGACGCTCAGGTGCTCCCGCGTGGCCGTCAGCTCGCCGCGCAGGGTGTCGACGGTCCGCTGCGTCCGCTCGTCGCCCTCGGCGATCTCCGGCGGCGGCTCCTCGTAGGCACCGCGCTCGAAGAGGATCAGGTAGCAGACCGAGCCCTCGTCGGTGGCCGCCGGCAGCGGGGTGATCCGCAGGCGCACCCACTCAAGCTCCGGGCGCAGGCGCAGGGCCGTGCCCATCTGCGGGTGGCCCTCGCGGTGGCAGCGATTGAGCAGGGTGATCAGTTCCGAGCGCAGCTCCTCGCGGATCAGGGCCTGGACGCTCAGGCTGGCGTCGCCGTCGGGCAAGTGCATGTAGTTGCCCGCACCACGGCTGCGCAGCACCGTCCCGGCGGCGGTGACCACGACGTGCTCCGGCGCGAAGAGCTCCTGCAGCCCCTCGGCGATGCGCTGATCCATCTGCGTGCGCCTGGACGCGGCCGGCGTTGGGGGGCTGCTGCGCTCCGGGGCTGGGCCGCCGTTGCCGAACTTCGGCGGGGTGGCACGGACATCGTTGCGCTTGCGGTAGAGCCGCTGCGCCCCGTCGATGGCGGTGTAGAGGTATTCCCGCCCGCTGATCCCCTCGGCCCGCCCCAGGAACAGGTGCCCGCCCGGGCGCAGCCCGTAGTGGAACAGCTCCAGGATCCGTTTCTGCGTATCGGGGCGCAGGTAGATCAGCAGGTTGCGGCAGCTGATCAGATCCAGGCGGGTGAAGGGCGGGTCGTTGAGCAGGTCCTGCCGGGCGAACACCATCATGTCGCGCAGCGGCTTGGCGGCGCGCACCCGATCGCCCTCGCGCACGAAATAGCGCTCGAGCCAGGCGCCGGGCAGGTCGGCCACCGCCCCGGCGGGGTAGATCCCGCTGCGGGCCTCGGTCAGCGCCTCCTCGTCGAGGTCCGTGGCGAAGATCTGAACCGGGCGCGTGATCTCGTGCTGCGCCAGGGCCTCCTGGACCAGGATGGCGATGGAGTAGGCCTCCTCGCCGGTGGCGCAGCCGGGTACCCAGATGCGCAGCTCGGCGTCCTCGGAGCGCTGCCGGGCCAGCTCGCCGATGACGGTTTCCAGAGCCTGGAACGCCTCGCGGTCCCGGAAGAAGGCGGTCACTGAGATGAGCAGCTCGCGGATCAGCCGGTCCACCTCGCCCGGATCCGTCTGGAGCAGCTGCTCGTAGTGCGCGGCGTCCCGTGCCCCGGTGGCCACCAGCCGCCGCTGCAGCCGGCGCTGCACCGTGGCCTCCCGGTAGGCACCGAGGTCCATCTGGCGCTCGCGGTAGACGCGCTGGCCGATGCGCTCCAGGGCGTCGCCGAGCGCCGGCTCCCGGTCGTCGGCCGGCTCGCCGCGGGCCAGGCGCGCCAGGCGCTCGGCCAGCCCGCGGCTGTCCGGCACGCTGTCCGCGCACCCGGTCTGCAGCGCGGCCCGCGGCATGCCGTCGTAGGCGGCGCTGGCCGGCTCCTGGGCAAACACCGCACCGCCGGCGGCCTTGATGGCGCGGGTGCCGGCAGCGCCGTCGGTACCGGTGCCCGACAGGACCACCCCGGCGCACAGCTCGTGGTACGCCTCGGCCATGGAGTGGAAGAGGCGGTCCGCCGAGGGCTTCGGTCGCACCGGGTCCGGGGGCTCGGTGAGCAGAATGCGCCCCCTGGAGATGGTGATGTCCTTATTGGCCGGGGTGACGTAAACGGTGTCCGGGGCCAGCTGATCGCCGTCTTCGGCGGTGTGGACGCTGAGCGCGGTCTCGCGGCTGAGCAGGTCGGTGAGGATGCTTCGGTGGTGGGGGGAGAGGTGCTGGGCGATGACGATGCTCAGACCCAGATCGCCCGGGAGCTCGCGGAGCAGGCCGCGGAGGGGGTCCAGCCCCCCGGCCGAGGCCGCAACGCCCACGATAAAGGGCGCGGGAGGGGACTCGGCGGGCGGCAATCCTTGCGCACGCACGTCGGGCGACCTCTTTGTAAGCAGTTCCGTTCAATTAAGCACACCGGGGTGCAAAACCGCAACCGTCGAAAGGGAAGCAGGGCGCGAGGGCCCGGGGGCGGCGGCTAAAGCTGCGACTCGATGGGCAGCAGGCGCGCGAAACCGGCCACGAAGCGCCGCCACCATCCCGCCTTGGGGTCGCGCCGGTACGTGCTGGTGTCGTCCTCCCAGCGCAGGGCCCCGCGCTCGGAGAGGCACACCCGGTAGGCGAAGCGCGGGTCGGTGGCCTGCTCGAAGATGGTCTCCAGCGCCGTGGCCATTTCGGAGTCGCGGACGAAGACGCCGAGCTCGGTGTTGATGTGCGCCGAGCGCGGATCGAGATTGAACGACCCCAGGAAGATCTCGTCGCCGTCGAAGACCGCCCCCTTGGTGTGCAGGCTCGCCCGCGAGGCGCCCAGGCCGAAGGCGGCGTCGGCCTGGTAGTGCTGCCAGGCGCTGGGGCGCAGCTCGTAGAGCGCCACGCCAGCCTCGAGCAGGGCGTGGCGGCGGCGGGCGTAGCCGCTGTGGGCCAGGGCCACATCGGTGGCGGCCAGCGAGTTGGTGAGCACCGAGACCGTCACGCCGCGCTGCGCCAGGCCGGTGAGCCCCGCCGTGCCCTCGGCGCCGGGTACGAAGTAGGGCGAGGCCAGCGTCACGCGTTCCTCGGCCGCGGCAAAGCGCTCGCCCAGGGCGTTGAGCACCGCCCGGGTGCTCGGCTCGCCGCTGTGGCCCAGGGCCTTGCTCGGGTTGTCCACGGCCAGCTCGGCGTCGCGGGTCCAGGTGTAGGCGTCGGTCTCCAGCAACGTCGCCACGGGGGCGCTGCTCGGCGCGGGCCGATACAGCGGGTGATCGGTGCGCGCGCGGTGCCAGGCGCGCAGCTCCTCCTGGAGCTGCTCGAGCGGTTCAGCGCCGGGGCGGCCGCGTTGGAGCTGGGCGATGGGGATCGCCGCCGGGCTGTTCCAGTAATCCGTAAAGGCGCGCTCGGCCCGGTGGGCCAAGGGGCCGGCCATGGCCAGGTCGATGTCCATGAAGTTGAACGGCTCGCCGGTGTAGAAGTAGGCGTTGGAGATGTTGCGCCCGCCGACGATGGCCAGCCGGCCGTCGGCGATCCACGCCTTGTTGTGCATGCGGTGGTTGAGGTCGCTGGCGCGCAGCAGCAGCTCCACGCCGGCGCGCAGGGCACCGGCCCGAGAGCGGTACGGATTGAACAGGCGGACCTCGGCGTTCGGGTGTTGATCCAGGGCGGCCAGGGCGCGGTCGTCGCCGCGGATGTCCATGTCGTCGAGCAGCAGGGCCACCTGCACGCCGCGTTCGGCGGCATGGAGCAGTTCGGCGAGCAGCAGTCGGCCGGCCTCGTCGTTGCGCCAGATGTAGTACTGCAGGTAAAGCCGCTCCTCGGCCAGGCGCGCGCTGTGTGCCCGCCACTGGTAGGCGTCCAGGCCACTGGTCAGCATCTGGAAGCCGGTGGCTCCCTCGCGGGCCGCTGGCACCTCGCGCAGCCACTCGGCCAGGGGGCCCTCGTTGGCTGGCAGGCGCGGGGCCTGCTGCGGCGTCTCCGGGGCCTGGTAGACCGGGGCGCAGCCGGCCAGGGCGGCCAACAAAACCAGCGCGAGCGCCACGTGCAGCGCCCGTCGCCGGCGGAGCGCATGGATCATGTTGGTCTCCCGGCGCCGAGCACGGCGTAGCGCGAGAAGCGGGCGTTGATCCACAGCGCGGCGACGATGATGCCCCCACCAACGGCCAGCCGCAGCAGGTCGGCATCCGCGTCCCAGAGCAGCAGGTTGACCAGCAAGCCGGCGGGGATGAGGAGGTTGTTCATCACCGCCAGTGTGCCACCGTCCACCACGCGGGCCCCCTGATTCCACAGATAGAGGCCCAGCCCCGAGGCCGCCAGGCCCAGCCAGAGCAGCACGCCCCACTGCAGCCCACTGTCCGGCATCAGGCCCGGGTCACCGAATACGGCGAAGCTCGGGGCGGCGACCAGCAGCGCGCCCAGGAAGAAGAAAAAGAAGACCCGGTAGGCCGGGGCGTCGATGGGGTGGCGCAGCAGCAGGTGCTTGTAGCCCACCTGTCCGGCGGCGAAGGCGGCGTTGGCCACCTGCAGCAGCAGGAAGCCGAGCAGGAACTCATCGGTGATGCCGTCGTAGCGGATCACCCCGGCGCCGATCACCGCCAGACCCGCGGCGAGCAGCGCCACCGGCGCGAAGCGTCGGTGCAGTGCATCGTCGAGCAGGGCGACGTACAGCGGCGTGGTGATGGTAAACAGCAGCACCTCCGGCACCGTCAGATAGGCGAAGGAGCGGTACAGGCACAGATAAGTCACCCCGAACTGCAGGGCGCCGAGGAGCATCAGCCCGCCGGCGAGCGACGGTGACAGGCCCCGAAAGCGCGCCAGGGGCAGGAAGACCAGCGCGGCCAGCGCCACCCGGCTGAGGACGGCGAAGTCGTCATCCACCTGCCCGGAGAGGTACTCGCCGATCAGGCTGAAGGAGAAGGCCCAGAGCAGGGTGACCAGGAGCAGGTACGGCATCGATCGCGGTTGTCGGGTCTGTGTGTGCGGCCGGCGTAGTGTTGGCGACAGCGGCGGGCGTGACAAGGCCTGCGGAGCGCCCGCGCGCCCCGCGCTGCGGCCTACGGCGCGCCAACGGCGCAGCCGCTGCGCCGCCGCAGGGGTGGACGTGGACGGGCAGCGCGGCAGAATAGGGCGTTAACCGCCTGTTAGCCGTCGCAGCGCACGGTGGCGCACACCCTGGAGGCGAATATTGGATAAAGCGACCCTCGGCGGGCTGCTGGTCGGCATCACCATCATCGTCACGGCCATCGCCGCCAGCGGCGATGCGGCACAGTTCCTCTACCTGCCGGCGGTGCTCATCGTCTTCGGCGGCACCTTCTCGGCGACGCTGATCAAGTTCTCGCTCCAACAAGTCATCAACTCGGTGCGGGTAGCCGGCCAGGCCTTTAAACGGCGTCAGGACGACCCCGCCGCGCTCATCGCCCAGACCAAGGAGCTGGCCACCCAGGTCCGCAAGCACGGCTTCCTGGTCCTGGAGGACGCCGAGGTCGACAACCCCTTCTTCCGCAAGGCGCTGGACCTGACGGTGGACGGCGTCGAGCCGGAGCTGGTGCAGCGCATTCTGCGCGAGGAGCTGGAGCTGTCCATGCAGCGCCACGAGGAGGGGCAGCGTATCTTCCGCAGCATGGGCGAGCAGGCCCCGGCCTTCGGCATGATCGGCACCCTGGTCGGGCTGGTGCAGATGCTCGGCAACCTGGAGGACCCGGAGGCCATCGGGCCGGGGATGGCCGTGGCGCTGCTGACCACCCTCTACGGCGCGCTGTTCGCCCAGCTCGTCGCCCTGCCCATCGCCGACAACCTGGAGGTCCGGGCGCAGCGGGAGTACACCAACAACCTGCTGATCATCGACGCCGTGACCTGCATCCACAAGCGCTACAACTCGCGGCTGATCGACGAGGTGCTGTCCAACTACCTGCCGCCGAGCCAGCGCGGGGCCGTGGCCGCCCCCGCCGGGCAGACGGCCGCGGAGGGTTCCGGGAACCAGGGATGAGATACCGCAGCAAGGCCACCGCGCGCGGCTCGCCCGCCTGGATGACCACCTTCGCCGACCTCATGGCGGTGCTGGTGGTCTTCTTCGTCATGCTCTACAGCATGTCGGTGATCGACAACGAACGCTACCAGCAGCTCGCCGAGTCCCTGCGCCAGGTCCTCGGGCCCGCGGTGGTGCAGGAGGACACGCCGCAGGCCGCGCCGACGGTGGTCGACCTGGAGGGGCCGGCACCGAGCCCGGAGCAGGAGGTCCGGGATGACCTGCCGCTTTCGGATCCGGAGTACGACGAGACGGCGGAGATCCTCGAGGCGCTGCAGGACGCCCTGGCCGAGGAACTCGCCGCCGGCGAGGTGGAGCTGGGTGAGGGCGAGGACGGCGTGCTCCTGCGCTTCCCCGAGCGGGCGGCCTTCGCCCTGGGCAGCAAGGAGATCAGCGACACCTTCGTGCCGGTGCTCGAGCGGGTGGCGGGCGTATTGGCGGAGACGCCGGGCATGATCCGGGTGGCCGGGCACACCGACGATATCCCCATCCGCAGTGACCGCTTCCGCTCCAACTTTGAGCTCTCCACCGCCCGGGCGATCTCGGTGGTCCATGTGTTCAAGGACGCCGGGATCACGCCGGAGCGGCTGATCGCCCAGGGCCACGGCGAGACGCGGCCGCTGGAGCCCAACGAGACCCCCGAGCAGCGCGCCCGCAACCGTCGTGTGGATGTGCATCTGATCGAGCAGTCCGAGTGATCGGCTCGGAGCGGCCCGGAAGGGTAACCGAGCCGGCTGGCGGTGCCTTCGCCCCTGATGCTGACGTGGTATCTTGGAATGATCAAAATCAAAGGGGGCGGCATGGCCAGGTGCGATGGCGGGGGTGTGAATGGCGGGATCGGTGGGTACGCGATCGCGCCGGAGGAGCTGCTCGAGATGCTTGAGGCCGCGCCCGAGCTGATCGGCGTGGCGGACTTGTGCGGTGGCGGTGAGCTTTACCGTAACCCGGCCATGCGGCGGATCATGGGCGAGCCGCGCCTCGAGGTCCCGCTGGAGCAGCGCATCGCCGATTCTCACCCGGAGTGGGCGACCCGGCGCGTCCTCGATGAGGGGATTCCAGCGGCGCTGCGTGATGGGGTCTGGCAAGGCGAGACCGCGGTGCTTTGCGTGGACGACGGCCGCTCAATCCCGGTGCTGCAGACACTGATCGTCCATCGGGGTGAAGACGGTCAGGCGCGGCGCTGCTCGACGATCATCCGCGAGCTGACGGAGCAGAAGAGGGTCGAGCACGCGCTGCGCAAGAGCGAGGAGCGCTACCGCCGCTTCCTTGAGGACTTTCTCGGGATCGCCTATCAGATCGATCCGGAGGACTACCGGATCCTCCTGCTCAGCGGCGCAGTGGAGCCGATCACCGGCTACGACCGGGCCTACCTCACCGACGATGCCTGGCGCTGGGCGGATCTGATCCACCCGGATGACCGTGAGCGCGTCGACGCCGAGGACGCCGCCATCCAGAGCCGGGGCGAGCGGGTGGGGGATCTGCGCTACCGGATCCGCCACCGGGATGGTTCCACCCGTTGGGTGCGGGATATCTGGCAGATGGTGGAGTTGCCGGCCAACGGTCGCCAGGTGCTTCAGGGTGCCCTTTACGACATCACCGAGCATATGGAGCTTGAGCAGGCGCGCAGGCAGGCGGATCGCGACCGCAGCACCTTCCTCGCTGCCGTCAGTCACGACCTGCGCACGCCGCTCAACGCCGTGGTCGGCTTCACCGGGCTGCTCCAGGATACCCGGCTCGACGACGAGCAGCGGCGCTACGTGGAGCTCTGCCGCACCGCCAGCGAGACACTGCTCGGTCTGGTGGACACGCTGCTCAGCCTGTCGCGGCTCGAGGCCGGCGAACTCCGGCTCGAGCGCGAGCCGTTCGAGCTGCGCGCCTACCTGGCCGACGAGAGCAAGCTGCTGGAGGCCCTGGCCGCCGAGCAGGGGCTGGCGCTGACGCTGACCGTCGATCCGGCGGTCCCGGAGTGGGTCGAGGGGGACGCCGTACGCTTCGGTCAGGTGCTCTACAACTTGGCGAATAACGCCATCAAGTTCACCGAGCAGGGCAGTGTGACCATCACCGTGGCCCCGGCGGACGGCGATGACCGGCTGCTGGTGGCGGTTACCGACACCGGGCCGGGGATCTCCGAGACGGATCAGCAGCGCATCTTCCGCGCCTTCACCCAGGGCGACGATGTCTTCCGCCGGCAGGAGGGCAGCGGGCTGGGACTGACCATCTGCAAGGAGCTGGTTCGCCTGATGGGCGGTGAGCTCGGGGTGCAGAGCACCCCGGGGGCCGGGGCGATCTTCCACTTCACCGCCCGTCTGCCGGCAACGGAGCCCCCGGCGGATGGTGACGCTGCGCCGGCCGCAGCCCCGACGGCCAAGGGAGCCGCGACGGACGCGCCGCTGCAGGTGCTGGTGGCCGAGGACGAGCCAACCAACGCCCTGTTGATCCGAACCCTGCTGGAGCAGCAGACGTGCCGGGTCACGGTGGTCGAAGACGGCGAGGCGGTGGTTGCGCAGTGGGAGCGGGAGCGCCCCGATCTGCTCCTGCTGGACGTCCAGATGCCCGGCATGGATGGGTGCCAGGCCCTCGGGATCCTGCGCGAGCGTGAGGCGCAGCGCGGCTGGTCCCGCACGCCGGTGGTGATGTGCACCGCCCACGCCGTGGAGCAGGTCTGGTAGGACTGCGCCCGCCAGGGCAGTGATGCCACCCTGACGAAGCCCCTCGACCGCGACGAACTCGTGCGTGTGCTCGAGTGGGTCCGCCGGGGCGGCACCGGCCGCGGCTGACGGTGGTGCAGGGCCCGGGGCGCCCGAGAACCCCGTGTGGCGCCGCTCTCGGTGGCCAAAGGCCCGGTTTCCCTGGGGCTGGTGCCTTGAAATTGTGCAATCGAAGCGGTACCGTTCAGCGCCTTTCCCCCGGGGCTGCCCCAGTTTTGTGCGTCCGAGCCCGTGCAGGCGGGGTGGTCGTGGCCCTTCGCACGACGAAACGGAGCCTGATTCCCCATGTCCCAACCCGAAACGGCGGGTAACCGCCAGGCTGTGCCCGAACGCGAGATTCGCGGCAACGAGCGCACCGTGATGGTGCTCTCGGGTGGCTTCGTCCTGGCCTTCATCGCCATGGCGGCGCTGGATCTGGACTGGCTGAGCGCCGCGGTGGACACCACCTTCGGTTACGCCACGCAGTACTTCGGCGCGTACTGGCAGCTGCTGATGCTCGCCACCTTCCTGATCGCCCTGGTCATGGCCTTCAGCCCGCTGGGCCGGCTGCGGGTCGGCAACGACCAGCCGGATTACAGCAACTTCTCCTGGCTGGCCATGATCATGGCCACGCTGCTCGCCGGCGGCGGCGTGTTCTGGGCGGCCGCCGAGCCCATCGCCCACTTCATGGATCCGGCGCCGCTGTTCGCCGCCGAGCTGGGCATCGAGGGCGGCGAGGAGGGGGCGGCCGTCCCCGCGCTGGCGCAGAGCTTCATGCACTGGGGCTTCCTGGCCTGGTCGATCCTCGGCGCGCTGACCGGCGGCATGCTCATGCAGCTCCACTACCACCGGGGCTGGCCGCTGAAGCCGCGCACGCTGCTCTACCCGCTCTTTGGCGAGCGCATCATGCACGGCACGCCGGGGGCGATCGTCGACACCTTCTGCGTGATCGCCGTGGTGGCCGGTACGGTGGGGCCGCTCGGCTTCCTCGGCCTGCAGGTGGCCTACGGGCTGAGCGATCTCTTCGGCCTGCCGGATAGCGTGTGGCTGCCCGCGGCGGTGCTGCTGGCGGTGATCCCCATCTACCTGTTCTCGGCGATCACCGGGCTGAACCGCGGCATCCGCATGCTCAGCCGCTTCAACGTGATGCTGGCGCTGTTCCTGGCCGCCTTCATCCTGCTCTTCGGCCCCACGGCGTTCATCATCGACGGCTTCGTCCAGGGCATGGGCGCCTACGTGGACAACCTGGTGCCCATGGCCACCTTCCGCGAGGATCCGGCCTGGCTGGACTGGTGGACCGTCTTCTTCTGGGGCTGGTTCATGGGCTACGGGCCGCTGATGGCGATCTTCGTCGCCCGGATCTCGCGTGGGCGCACCATCCGCCAGATCGTGCTGGCCATGTCGGTGCTCGCCCCGGTGGCCACCTGCTTCTGGTTCGCCATCGTTGGCGGCTCCGGGATCGCCTTCGAGCTGGCCACGCCCGGCGCCGTCTCCGAGCCGTACCACGAGGCCGGGCTGCCCGCGGCGATGATGGCCATCGCCCAGCAGCTGCCCTTCGGTGCGATCATCGCCGTCCTCTTCCTGGTGCTGACCACCATCTTCGTGGCCACCACCTCGGACTCGATGACCTACACCATCTCGCTGACCATGAGCGAGGGCGACGAGCCGGCCACCTGGCTGCGGGTCTTCTGGGGCCTGGTGCTCGGCGTGATGGCGATGATCCTCATGCTCATGGGCGAGGGCAGCATCACCGCCCTGCAGTCGTTCATCGTGGTCACCGCCGTGCCAGTGTCGCTGATCCTGCTGCCGTCGCTGTGGTACGCGCCGCGGATGGCGATGCACCTGGCTGACGGTGAGGAGCCGGCCATCGACGGTGAACCGGCCCGCGCGGAGAAGCCGGCCGGGCGCTGAACGGCGCCCGACTCCGGCACGGAGTCCACCCACCCACCGGAACGGAGGGAGGTATCGCGGCCTTGGCAGGCGGATCCGAATACCTGCGGTTCATTCTGGAGAACCGCCGCTTCCTCGGATTCGGCCTGCTGGCCGCGGCCCTCTCCGGCTTCGGGCAGACCTTCTTCGTCTCGCTGTTCAGCGAGCCGATCCGCACCACCTTCGACCTGGGCCACGGCGGCTTCGGCCTCTACTACGGCATCGCCACCCTGGGCAGTGCCGCGGCGGTGGTCTGGCTGGGTCGGGCGCTGGATCGTATCGACCTGCGCGTCTTTGCCGCCGCCACCGTCATCGGCCTGGCCGCCGGGGCGTTGCTGCTTGGTGTGGCGGAGCACGCGGCCGTTCTCCTGCTGGCACTCCTGCTGCTGCGACTCAGCGGCCAGGGGCTGATGACCCACATGGCCTTCAGCAGCATGGCGCGCTACTTCGACGCCCGGCGCGGCCGCGCCCTGGGCGTGGCCGCCCTGGGCCTGCCGGCGGCCGAGGCAGTGCTGCCGGCCAGTGCCGTGGTGCTGATGGCCTTCTTGGCGTGGCAGCAGGTGTGGCTGCTGGTGGCCGCATTACTGCTGTTCACCGGGCTGCCGGCGCTGCTGGTTCTACTGCGCGGGCACGGCACCCGGCGCCGACGCATCGAGCGCCTGGCCGATGAGCAGCCGGCCGGCGCCGGCTGGCGGCGCCGCGACGTGCTCCGCGACCGGCGGATGTGGTTCTACCTGCCCGGGGTGCTGGCCGCCCCCACGGCGGTGACGTTCCTCTTCTTCCATCAGGTCCACATCGCCGACACCCGCGGGTGGCCGCTGGAGCTGATGGCCGCCTCGTTCCTCGGTTTCGCCGCCGCCCACGTGGTGGGACTGCTCTTCGGCGGGCCGTGGGTGGATCGAATCACCGCCCGCCGCGCCCTGCCGCTGGCCCTGCTGCCGCTGCTCACCGGCCTGACGCTGGCTGCACTGTTCACCGGGGCCTGGGTGGTGCCGGTCTATATGCTCTTGGCCGGCCTCTCCGCCGGCGTCGGTGCCCCGGCCATCAACGCCCTTTGGGCGGAGCTCTACGGCATCCACAATCTCGGCGGCATCCGCGCCCTGGCCCACGCCGCCATGTCCTTCGCCACCGCGCTCTCGCCGCCGGCAACGGGGCTGCTGCTCGACTGGGGGGTGCCGGTGGGTGTGGTCATCGGCGGGCTGGCGGCGCTGACGGCGGGGGCGGGGGTGTTGGCGGTCGCGGGGCGGAGGCGGGGTGCGACCATTTGAGCTGTCCAAATCGGCAGACAACCCCGCCTCGGAGGTTTTCCCCCACAGTGACCTGGGTTAACCTCAGATTTACTCGCCAGCTTAGTCGGATTTCTGGCTCAGGCGCGCCACCATTCAGCGCAGGAATGCTCGCATGAAGGGAAAGCAGCTGGTTCAGGGAGGAGAGGAGCCGCGCAGCAGCGGGCTCAGTGGCCTGTTGGCGCGCCTGCGTTCCGGCAGGCAGGACCCCCGGGTTGGCGTCCAGATTCTCCGCACCGGGCAGGTCACGTTGGCCGCGTGCTCGCCCGATGGTGAGCGTCTGCTCGGCTGCGAGCGGCGCACCTGCGGGCCGGAGCAGGTCGGCGACACCCTCGCCGCCATGGTCGAGGCCCACGGCTTGCGCGGGGATCCGGCCTACATCGTCCTCGACGGCGAGGACTACGAGATCCAGCAGGTGGATGCCCCGGGCATCCCCGACGCCGAGCTGAACCAGGCGCTTCGATTCCGCCTGCGCGACGTCTCCTCGGTGCCCGTCTCCGACATGGCCGTCGCCGGCCAGCGTCAGTACGCCAACCGGCGCCAGCAGCCGGATCGCCTGGCCCTGGCCATGGTGGCCCGGCGCAGCCGTGTCCAGGAGCTGGTGGACCTGGTGGCGTACGCCGATCTCGAGCCGCGCGCCGTGCTTGGCCGGGAGACCGTGCTCAACGACGTCGCCACCCATGTGCCCGGGTCCGGGCATCCGATGCTGATGGTCCACCTGGGCGAGGACGACACGGTGATGACCTTCAGCCGCGCCGGGCAGCTGGTGCTGGCGCGTTCCCAGGGGGTCGGCCTGCGCCGCTTGCGCGAGGAGGGCGACGAGGCGGTCCAGGCCCTGCTCCGGGAACTGCAGCGTACGCTGGACTACCACGACTCGCAGCTTTCCCAGCAACCGATTGACCGGATCCTGATGGTTCCCGCCGGTGGGCAGGCGGAGCTGGGCGAACTGCTCGAGCAGCTGAGCCAGTCGCTCCCCGTACCGGTGGCCCGGCTCCAGCTCCAGCAGGTGCTTGAGACGCAGGTGGACGGGGCGACGCGGCTCGACGACGCCACCCAGGGTCACTGCCTGCTCGCTGCCGGGGCCGCGCTGCCACGCGCCAGCCAGAGCGACGTCTCGCTCTACCAGCCCCCGGTACGGCAGTTCGACCCGCTCGCCCCGGCCTCGATCATCGGCTACGCCGCGGCGGCGGCCGTGCTCCTCGGTGTGGTCAGCCTGGTCCAGGGGCGGGTGCTGAGCGGTGCCGAGGACCGTCTGGCCGAAGTCGAGGCCGAGCAGGAGGCGCTGCTCGAGCAGGTTCAGGCCCTGGAGCAGGAAGTGGAAGAGGCCCGGGCGCCTTCGGAGGCCCTGGTCGAGCGCCGGGATACGCTGGAGGCGCAGCTCGGCACGCAGCGACAGTTCCTGGAGGAGCTGCGCGGGATCCACCCCGAAGCCATGGCCGGCTTCTCGGAGACGCTCGAGGGGGTGGGACGCCAGGAGCAGGAGGCGCTGTGGCTGACGCGCATGCACTTTTCGCCGCAGGCAGGCGAGTTCCAGGGGTACGCGCTGGACGCCGCCGAAGTCACGCAGTTCTTCGAGCACCTCGGGATGCAGCGTGAGTTCCAGGGGTGGAGTTTCGAGCACCTTGCGCTCGACCGGGTCACCGGTCGCAACGGCGAGGCGGCCGGCATGCGGGCCTACCGCTTCGACGCAGCGGCGCAGCGGGGAGGTGAGCCATGAAGAGGGCGCTGGCGCGCAGCCCGGTGGTGGCGCAGGTCACGGGTGCATGGGATCGGCTGAACCAGGCGCTCTGGCAGCGCACCGTCCGCGAGCGGGTGCTGGTCGGCGTGGCGCTGTTCGCGGTGATCGCCGCGCTCTGGTACTTCTACCTCCATGAGCCGCAGCGTCAGGCGCTGGAACAGGCGCGGAGTTCGGCGGAGAACGCCGAGAACCAGATCCCGCAGCTGCGGGCGCAGATCGAGGAGCTGGAAGCCGAGCGCGACGCCGACCCCGACGAGGCCATCGAGCGGGAGATCGCCTCGCTGGAGGAAGAGCTCGAGGCGGTTCAGCGCCGGATGGCTGAGGACATGCCCGATTTCATCGAGCCCGGTGACATGCGCGGCGTGCTCGAGGCACTGCTGGCGCGCCGCGACGATACCGAACTGCGGGCGTTCGAGCGCCTGCCCGCCGAAGTGGCCATGGAGGTCGAAGATGAGAATGGCGAGACGCTGAAGGCGTATCGGCACCCGGTGCGGATGATCTTCGAGGGCGACTACGACGCCACGCTCCGGTTGCTCGAGGACGTGGAGAACCTGCAGTGGCAGTTTGCGTGGGAGGAGCTGACCTATGAGGTCGAAGAGTACCCGCTCGGGCGGGTGGAAGTCCGCCTGCACACGCTCAGCGGGCACGAGGCCTGGCTGGATCTCTAGGCTCGCCGGGTCGGTGCTGGGGCTTGTCATCCTCGGCGCCGGCACAACCGCGGCGACGGCCGGGCCGTTCGATCCGACCCAGCCGCCGGCGATGACGCCGGGTCAGCTCCCGCCGCACCTGCGCGACCGTGTGCAGATGCCCGGCGCCCCCGCGGGCGCGCAGGAGGAGCCGGCCACGCCGGTCCACGAGGATCTGCGCATGGTCATCCAGAGCGGAACGTATCACCCGGAGGTGAACGGATCGGCGGCGTTCTTCCGCGATGCCTGGTACGTGCCCGGCCAGGCCGTGGGCGAGGCCGATCTGTTCGGCACGCGTCGCCACGGCGCCGATGTGGATTACGAGGACGGGCGGCACTACGTGCCGGTGGTCGATCACGGGGTCGAGAAGACCCGGCGCCTGCCCAGGGATTTGCCAGGAGAGAAAGCCAAATGAGCGCAGGGAACCTTCTTCGCCACGCGGTCCCGGTCGCCGCCACCCTGGTGTTGATCACCGGATGTGCCAGCACCAGCGTGCATGACGACGAGGAGCGCGCCGCGGAACGCAGCCAGCAGGCCCAGGAGCGCCTCGATCCACAGGATCGCAGCGAACCCCAGGCCGATGACGGTGAGGCGGTGCCGGAAGAGATCGAGGCCGCGCTCTCCGAGGCGCCGCCGATCCATCCCCTCGACCTCCAGGCCGAGGAGCCGCGCTTCGACATCACCGCCGATGAGGTTCCCGCGCGGGCCTTCTTCCACGGCCTGGTCGAGGACACCCCGTATAACGTCGTCGTCCATCCGGAGGTGGAGGGCGAGATCTCGCTGAGCCTGGACGACGTCTCGGTCCCCGAGGTGATGGATACCCTGCGCGAGTCCTACGGCTACGAGTACCAGCGTACCCAGGTCGCCTATCTGGTCCTGCCGGCGCGCCTCGAGTCGCGGATGTTCAACCTCGACTACCTCAACGTCGACCGCGAGGGCGACTCGGGCACGCGCATCTCGGCCGGGGACATCACCGATGATGACGATGACGTCGCCGGCAGCCAGCTGCGCACCCGGTCGCATTCCAAGCTCTGGGCGGACATCGAGTCGGTGATCGAGCGGATGATCGCCGACGAGGAAGAGGAGGGTGCCTCGGTGGTGGCCAGCCCCGAGGCCGGCTCGCTGGTGGTGCGCGCCAAGCCGAGCACCCTGGGCCAGGTGGAGCGGTTCATGGACCGCCTGCAGACCAGCCTCAATCGCCAGGTGGTGCTCGAGGCGCGCATCCTGGAGGTGGAACTCCGCGACGAGTTCCAGGCCGGGATCGATTGGGGGTTCGTCGGGCGCATGAGCGGAGAGAACCTGAATATCGGTGTCTCGCCCGGCTCAGGTTTCGGGCTGGATGCCGATGACAACTTCGGAATCGATGTTGCGCGCGATACGCGCGGCTTCGACGGCCTACTGCGGGCCCTGGATCAGCAGGGCGACCTGCAGGTCCTCTCCTCGCCGCGGGTGTCGACGCTGAACAATCAGAAAGCGCTGATCAAGGTCGGGACCGACGCCTACTTCCAGACCGACGTGGACATCGATACCCGAATCCGCGACAACCAGGCGCTGACCGAGGTGGATCCGGAGTTCGAGCCCTTCTTCTCGGGGATCTCCCTCGACGTCACCCCCAACATCACCGAGGAGGGGTGGATCACCCTGCACGTCCAGCCGGCGGTCACCGATGTGGACCAGGTGACGCGCAGCGTCAGTCGCCCGACCGGAGATGGTGGCGATACCGAGGACATCTCCTTCGACCTCGCCCGGATTGATGTCCGGCAATCGGACTCCATCGTCCGGGCCCGGGATGGCGACGTGGTGGTCATTGGCGGTCTCATCGAGGAGCGCGACCGGCAGGTGACCTCGCAGGTGCCGCTGCTTGGCAGCATCCCCTTGCTGGGTTGGTTCTTTACGCAGGAGGAGCAGCGCACGAGCAAGTACGAATTGGTCATCCTGCTCCGCCCGCGCCTGGTGGAAGAAGGGGCCTGGAGCGGCGAAGTCGACAGCCAGATGGAGCGCCTCGATGAGTTCTACAGGCTTCAATAGCAAGCGGCGGATGCGCCGCCGGGGCGCCCGGCTTACCGCCGCGGTGTTCGGCCTCGCCGGCGCTAGCGCGGTCCTGGCGGAGAGCGCGGCGGTTCCCGCCCCGGCAGAGGGGTTGGACCCGGCCGAGGCCGGGTTCATCGAGGAGCTGGCCGACGAAATTCCCGAGGACGAGCTCGACGCGCTGGTTGAGGACGCTCCGGACGGCGCGGCCCGCACCGCAGACGAAGGCGCAGCGGCCGAGCTGGACGAGGCTGTATCCGAAGGGGGCGCCGAAGCGGACGTCGAAGCGGAGGAACAAGCGGGCGCGTTCAGTCGCCGCCCCACCGAGCGCAACCCCGGCGAGCGGGCGCGGGTGCTGGTCGATCAGGCCCGGGAGCACCTGCAGGCCGGGGAGGTCTACGACGCCGCTCGTACCTACCGCCGCGCCCTGGATCTGGATCCGGAGCAGCACGTGGCGCGGCAGGGGTATGCACGCATCCTTGCCGCGAGCGGCCGGCAGGAGCGCGCCCGCGAGGTGCTCCGGGCGGGGATTGAGATCGCGCCCGGGGATCAGGCCATGGCGCGCTTCTACGCCGCTCTGGCCCACGAACTGGGCGACGCCGGGTCAGCCATCGCGGCGCTGGAGCAGGTGCGCGAGGCCGCAGACCGCCCGCCGGGCGGCGTTGAGGCGCAGCTGGCCGGGGTGCACCGCAGCGTCGGGCAGCACGAGCAGGCGCTGGCGCTTTACGAGGAACTGCTCGAGCACGAGCCCGGGAACCTGCGCTGGCAGCTGGGCGTGGCCGTGACCGCCGACGCCGCGGGGCGCACGGACCGCGCACGGGCGGCCTGGCAGGCGGTGGTGGATGCCGGCCCGGATCGCGACGAGGTGGCGGGGCACGCACGTTCGCGGCTCGAAGCGCTGGAAACGGAAACCGACGCCGAATCGTAGCGGCAGGAGGGCGCCATGCTGCGCAGGAAGATCCGCCTCGGGGATCTGCTCGTCGAGCAGGGTCTGATCAGCCAGAAACAGCTGCAGACCGCCCTCGAGCAACAGCGCCAGAGCGGTGAAAAGCTCGGCCGGCAGCTCATCGACCTGGAGTTCGTCAGCGAGGATCAGATCCTGCGAGTGCTCTCCGAGCAGCTCGAGGTGCCCTGGGTCAATCCCAACGACTACTTCCTGGACGCGGATGTCTCCGGCCAGCTGCCGGAGAACTACGCCCGGCGTTTTGCAGCCCTCCTGCTTGAGGAGACGGCGCAGGACTTCCTCGTCGCCATGGCCGACCCGAGCGACCTGATCGCCTACGACGAACTCCAGCGGGTGCTGCACAAGCCGGTCCGGGTGGCGGTGGCCCGCGAGTCCTCGATCCGCGAGCTGATCAACCTCGTCTACCGCCGTACTGAAGAGATCAGCAACATCGCCGAGGAGCTCGGCCGCGAGTTCAGCAGCGCCGATGACATCGACCTCTCCACCCTGCCGGTGGGGGAGGGCGGCGCCAGCGCGCCGGTGGTGCGCCTGCTCCAGTCGCTGTTCGAGGACGCGGTCCAGGTGGGGGCCTCGGACATCCACATCGAGCCCGAGGAGCGTTCGCTGCGCATCCGCACCCGGCGCGACGGCGTCCTTCAGGAGCAGATCTTCCGCCAGCAGAACATCCACGCCGCGCTCGTCTCGCTGCTCAAGCTCATGTGCGGGCTGAACATCACCGAGCGGCGCCTGCCCCAGGACGGCCGCTTCCAGGTCCGCGTCCACGGCCGCAGCATCGACGTCCGCCTGTCCACGCTGCCGCTGCAGCACGGTGAGGGCGTGGTCATGCGCCTGCTCGACCAGACCGGCGGCGTGAGCTCTTTGGGTGAAACCGGCATGCCGGAGGACCTGCTCCAGCGCCTGCGGCGGCTGATCCATATGCCGTACGGCATGGTCCTAGTCACCGGGCCGACCGGTTCCGGCAAGTCGACGACGCTCTACGGGGCTTTGTCGGAGATCAACCGGCCCGGCGTCAAGATCATCACCGTCGAGGACCCGGTGGAGTATCGGGTGCCGCGGATCAACCAAGTCCAGGTCCGCGAGAGCATCGGCCTGACCTTCGCACGGGTGCTACGCACGACCCTGCGCCAGGACCCGGATATCGTCATGGTCGGTGAGATGCGTGACGAGGAGACCGTGGACATCGGCATGCGGGCGGCGATCACCGGCCACCTGGTCTTCTCCACCCTGCACACCAACGACGCCGTCTCCACCGCCAACCGCCTGCTGGACATGGGCGCTGAGCCGTACATGCTCGTCGCCGCGCTGCGCGCCATCCTGGCCCAGCGCCTGCTGCGCCGGATCTGCACCAAGTGCCGGCAGCCCTACACGCCCAACGATCAGGAGCACGCCTGGCTGCAGAGCGTCTTTGGCGAGGACGCCAGCCGGGTCCAGCTCTACCACGGGCGGGGGTGTCCCTCCTGCAGTCAGACCGGCTACAGCGGGCGGATCGGCGTGTTCGAGCTGCTGGAACTTAACGCCGACATGATCGAGGCCCTGCGCCAGGGCGACCAGTCGGGTTTTGCCGCCGCCTGCGCTGCGGACCCGGGGTACCGGCCCATGAGCCATGTCGCCCTGGACTACGCACAGCAGGGGGTGACCACCCTCGAGGAGGTCTTCCGCGTGCTCGGCGAGATGGACGAGAGCACCATGCGCGACGAGAACCGGGCGGTTCAGGTGCAGGCCGCCGAGGAGAACGCCCACGGGGCGAGCAGCGCCGCCGGGACGGGGGCCGCGCCCCAGGCGCGGCCCTCGGAGACCACTGCAGGGGACTGATCGGGAGGGGGCATGCCGAATTTCCGGTACCGGGGCCGCGCACAGGACGGCCGCGAGGTCCAGGGCCGTATCGAGGCCCCGAACCGCGACGGCGCCATTGACGAGGTGCTCTCACGCGGCGTGACCCCGATCGCGGTGGAAGCCGCCGGCGGTGACGGGGGCGGCGGCAGTGGCCTCAACATGGACCTCACCGAGCTGCTTGAGCAGTACAATATCGGGCAGAAGGTCACGCTCGAGGAGCTGGTTACGTTCGTCCGCCAGCTCAGCGCGCTGCTCCACGCCGGGGTGCCCATCATCCGCTGCCTGCGCGGGCTGGCGGAGAGCGGCAGCAACAAGCGCCTGAACCGGGCGCTGGAGGAGATCGCCGCCAGCCTGGAGAGCGGCCAGTCGCTCAGCCAGGCCATGGGGCGGCACGACGACATCTTCCCGACCCTGCTCATTGCTATGGTGCGCGTCGGCGAGGACTCCGGCCAGCTGGAGGAGTCGCTCAATCGCATGGCCGAGAACCTGGAGCAGGAGCGTGTCACCCGGCAGCGGGTCAAGCAGGCGCTGCGCTACCCCACCTTTGTCTTCATCGCCATCGCCATCGCCCTGGTGGTCGTTAACATCTTCGTCATCCCCGCCTTCAGCGACATCTTCGAGCAGATGGGGGCGGATCTTCCCACGGCCACGGTCGCGCTGATCACCACCTCCGAGTTCATGGAGGAGCAGTGGCTCTACCTGCTCATCGGGGCCGTTGGGGCCTACTTCGCCGCACGGGCCTACCTGCGCTCGGAAAACGGCCGCTACCTCTGGGACCGATTCAAGCTCCGCTTGCCGGGGATCGGCAAGATCCTGCAGCTGGCGCTGCTCGCCCGCTTCGGCCGGACCTTCTCGATGGCCGTGCGCTCCGGCGTGCCGTTGCTGCAGGCGATGGACTCCGTGGCAGAAGCCACGGATAACGCCTATATCGGAAGGGGCATTCGGACGCTGCGCGACGGCATCGAGCAGGGCGAGAGCCTCCACCAGGTGTCGGTGCGCAGCGGGCTGTTCACCCCCCTGGTGCTTCAGATGCTGGCCGTGGGCGAGGAGACTGGCCAGGTGGCAGACATGATGGATCAGGTGGCCGATTTCTACGAGCGCGAGGTCGAGGCGGACCTGGAGAAGCTGTCTTCCTACATCGAGCCGTTCGTCATCGGCTTCATCGCCCTGCTGGTGTTGGTCCTGGCCGCAGGCATCTTCCTGCCCATGTGGCAGTTGGGGACCGAAGCCCTTTAGGGGGCCGTAGTCCCGTCAGCGGAAAGACAGTCCGCCCCCCGGGCAAGCCGGGGGGAATGAGGTAGACCATGAAAAACGAAGTGCCGCGCCTTCCATCGGCTCCGCATGCCCCGGCCCTCCGCCGGCGGCAGCGGGGCGTCACGCTTGTTGAAATTGTTCTAATTTTGATTATCGCGAGCGTACTCGCCGCCATCGCTGTGCCAAACTTTGGTGGAGCAGAAGAGCAGCTCGACCTGGAAGAAGTCCAGAGCCGTCTGGCATCGGATCTGCGGATTATGCGGCAGGATGCGATGCGGTGTGGAAACCCTGATAATCACCGGCCTTATGTTGAATTTAAAGACAATAGTTGGGAAATAAATAGTAAAGATTGTCCTGGTGGGCGGTCTGTAAGTCGGGAGTGCGAAGACTTCGGCGGTGATTTTGATTGTAATAATTTTGTCGAGGTAGAAGCAGTCGAGGAAGACGCAGACGAATCTAAAATCGAATTTGAATATCCATATGGCGAGGTGGATAGCGAGTACGAAATAACCATTAGCTCAGGAGATGAAGAGGTGAGCATCTGTCTTGACGGGGACTCCAGCGCGGTGAAATCCGATGAATGTTCGTAAAATTAAGAGTGGGCCAAAGAAGCAGTCGGGATTAACTCTACTAGAGACGATCGTAGCAATCCTCGTCTTGGGATTCGCTATGGCCGGTCTTGCCGCCGTGGTGCCCCTTTTCCAGTCGCTGGATGATGTTGATGACATCGATCGCTTCGCACGGAAGGCCCAGGGTTGTGCGGAGATTGTACTTGGTTGTCACCGCGCCACTGGTGGAGCTGCTATCAACTCGTCAGAATGTAATGATCTTTCCGGTGGTCCTGTCGATCCAGGAGACTTTGTTGATAAAAGCAGTTGTGATATAGAGTCGGAGATTGATCTTGACACCTACTGCGTTGACGGTGGAAATGATCTCGGCATTGATGTGTACTGTAACGTTGTAGGTGGTAATTACGCGGAAGTAAAAATTAGCAGCGAAGAAGTGGATGGCGCTTCACCGATTTATTTTGGGGTACCGGTCGCTCCGTAGCAATCGAAACGTGATTCATAGGGACGGTCGATAGAATGGAAAAAGCTCCATCGGTTTTTTTTGAAAAGAGTTTCTGCCGACGAGCAATGGGAGGGTTTACTCTCCTGGAGCTGATAATTGTCCTTGTCCTGTCGTCATTATTGGCCGTCTTGATTGCGCAGCCTTTGGCCTCGGTGTTTGAGGTGAGGACGGTTTTTCAGGATGAGGTTACGGCAAAGGAAGAGCTTAACTACACGCTTCAGCGGATGAGTCGGAGGATCATGGAGCACCCGGAGGCTGATGAGTGCGACGAAAACCTTTTGGACGTTGGCGGCGATGAATGGAGTCTCGACCCAGATGATGGTCTGCAACTGAATGAGGCACGTGTCATGGATGATGTCGATACGCAAGCGCTTCAGGTTGAGACGTTGTCGTGTGACGATCACAAAATCGGAAACATACGACTCTACGAGCTGGAATTTGCGTTGAACAATGGAGACCGCATGAGCACTGTTGTAGGAACACGAGTCGAGCCCCGATGAGGACTAATACTCCTGCGAATAGCAGGATGGAGGAGTTTTTATGAATCGTTTACGAAAGTGTCCAAAGGGCAATTTAGGTATCGCCCGTCAGAAAGGGGGTGCCCTCATCGTATCGATTTTTGTCCTACTTGCGGTCGGTGCGATTTCGGCGACGATGGCTACCCTTTTGACGGGTAGAGCGGAGACTAGTTCCGTGCTACTCGATGATGCTCGGGCGTTTTATGCGGCTGAGACAGCGACCCAGATTACGGGTTTTTTGGCTGATGAGCATGATTTAGAAATAGACGAAGAACCTGAGGATTATGCGATCGCGTTTCCAAGAGACGTAGAAGATCAGGTTTACGTGGCGCCGCCAGATCTTGATGATTCCGACGACGCAAGGTATGTTTTGGACGATGATACTTGGGTGTATCGTGGCTTCTCCCAGGACCCAACTGAAGACCATAATGCCGAACATCGTCTGGAGTTATATGTTCCGATCGATCGGTTGAACCTGTCCACCTTCAGTGCGATGTTGCACGATGACATTGATTGCGTGGCTCAGGGTGAGGATGAGCAGATATGCAGGACAGATCCCGAGTGGAGTCTGGTAGCCCATCAGCTGCGGACTGGGTTTGCGGCAACGGGTGATCGACCGCTTCGTTTGGAAATCGACGACGAGAAGAGGTGCGTTTATGAGAAGGGCGGGGCAGGCGACCCAGAACTAAGTCTAAGTGTTCCGGGTGATGAGGACTGTCCGGACCAGCATCCGGATACAGAAAGTGATCCGGATAAACAGAGTGAGTTGTGGCGGGTCTTCGAGGGGAACGAGTTCCGTATTCCAGAGGTTTATGCTGCTCAGCTACAAACTGGTGGTGCTGGCGTTGTCTTTAACCATCCAGTAACTTTCAGTGCCGCATGGGATGAGGATGGGGAGGCGGTTGACCACGGTTTTGATAATGTGAGAGTTATTGTAGATTCAGAACATGCCGACGATATCCGCGGCGACTTTACGTTTAATGAAACAGTTTATTTCGGAGATGACTTAACCGAAACCGAAAAATTAGGTGCTCAGTTTATTATTGATGGAACGATTGCCACTGGCACAGATTGGACAAATATAAGTTTTGCGAAGGATGCGATCTTCCAAGGCGGGCTAGACTTCTATGATCTGGACTATGATGGTGAGGGTCGTGCAACTAATTATAATAGTGCCATAGGGCTTGGACGAAGCGGGAGGCGGAACTCGGAAACGTATAGTAACTTGCACGGATCAACCTTTGTTTTTAGTGAGAACGTATATATAGGGGGCGATATTGGTCTTCCTGATGTCGATCTTCCTGATATTAACGATCCTTCCCGGTCGCGTAATGATCACCGCCACTTTGAGGGGGTAGAGGTAGAGGGCGAAGAAAAATACTCTGGCATCTTTTTTGGCGATGATACTACCATTCATCTTGGTAATGAGGATTATGAAACGGATATTGATGAGTTGCCGGACACCTATGAAAGTGGCAGTAGGCAGGCCGCCGCAAACTATTTCGAAGGACAGTGGTCTGATGTGTGGCCACCAGTGGAAGTTGATATTGGTGAAAATGATATTAAAGGTGGTAGACAGGAATGTGACCTCGACTTGGGGTTTGGGTGTATTCTGCCTGGAGGCTGGGTTTGTGACGAAGAGGACCCATGTGAAATAGATATGGCCAGTGTCGATGCTGATCCGGTTCATGGGTACATGAGCCAAGGAGATGGAGATAGTGCGCCAGAACAAAAAGACAATATCAACCCCGTGAGTCATAGTGATGATATTGTGTCTGGCTCTGTACCGGAGCCTGACTTTAGTTACGAGGATTACGATGTGGACCAAGATGATCCTGACGCGTGGAGCTTTAGTGGTGGCGGCGGGGAATAGGAGGTCTTTTGGTTTGTGAAGGTGGAAGGTGGTGGAGATGTTAGCCCAACGTCTTCACCACTTGGCCCGATTTTTTTGTGATGACGAAATGTATTGTGCAACGGGAGGAAAAGCCGATCGCTTGTTAAATCACTGGATGAGGGAGTGTGTAACAGCGAGCGCCCTGTGTACTGGTCGCTATGCACTTTCGCAGGGATCTCGGTAGTCCTTTTTAACGGTCTCAGCCCACCTAATTCACGAGAAGCCCGACCTGAGCTGTTCATCGCCTGAGCAAAGCAGCTTGGCTGGTTAATGACTGGCCAGTCTCAGCCTGAGGAGCGGCTGGTGCGCGACTCGCTGCGGCGAGGTGCCGCAGGTTCCGGCGGTTCAATGGGCTCTGTGAAGGTATATGGACATAGGGGGTCGTCGCCGGGCTCGTCCCAGCGGCCGTCGTGTCCAATTGGGTTGTTGATGCTCCGGCGCTGGACTATCCGGGGGCTGGCTCCACTTGTGAGAGCCGTCGGAGCAAGGCGCGCCAGTGGCTGGCGGCGCGGCGCTCCAGGATCACCTGCAGCTTGCGGGCGTGGCGCAGGACCCGCACGGCGCTCTTGAGCACCTGCTCGCGCAGCCGGCGCAGGCTCCAGCCGTCGCCCGTGGCCCGCTCCAGGCTGTCGCGCAGCACGTGCAGGAGCTGATAGGCGAGCGCCCGGAGGGTCAGCAGCGCCTGGCTGCGGGCGAAGGCCTGCTCCTCCGTCGCTTGGCCGCGGCGGGTACAGGGCAGGGACTCGCCGATGACGTCCTTGTACTCGCCGAAGTGCGCCTCCGCCTTGCCGCGCTGCTGGTAGTGGCGGCGGACGAAGCGCTGGCTGCCCTGGACGTTGGTGACCAGGTAGAACGCATCCCGGAAGAGTTCGCCCGGGCGCTCGCGGATGACCATCACCACACGCCGCGGCCGCTCCCAGGTGCCCGCCTCGTGGACGAACTCCTCGGTCCACTCCCGCTCGCGCTTGGAGGGACGGCCGCGCCGGTAGCGATGCGGCTCGAAGTGGCGCTCCAGCGCCCGATTGCGCGGCAGCCGGGCGATATACCCGATCCCGTGGGCATCCAGGGCGGCGAGCGTGGCGGCATCGGCGAAGCCGGCATCGAGCCGGACCCGGACCTGGCGGGCGACGTGCTCGCGCAGGTACTCGACCAGCTTCGGGATCCAGGCCGCCGCCTCGTTCGCCGGCCCTGCGTTACCCGGCCGGAGCAGCACCCCGACCATGTCGCCGGTCTCGCCGCAAAGGGCGAAGAGCGGGTCGTGCTGCCGCTGCCCCGTGTGCCCGTTGAACGCGCTGCCCGGCTGCTGGCCGTGGGCCTGCAGTGGGACACCGTCGATATCGATCGTCATCGTCCGGGCACGGCGGCCCTTGTTGCGGGCCCGCACCCGCTCCTCGACCAGCCTGAGCAGCGCCTCGTCGAGCACCTCCTGATTCGGCTCGCGGGCGAGGATGTTCAGCAG
>NZ_JAJNRD010000135.1:0-302 GCF_022228055.1 Halorhodospira sp. 9621 | reverse complement strand
ACCACGTCGTGGGGGGTGTAGGCCCTTGTTTGGCGCGCCCTAAGTCAGCAAAAACAATAGTCTATAAAACATCAGCTAGTCCGCATTAGTCGCGAATAGCCGCGGTAGTGTCGCATGAGTGTCGCACAAATGTCGCATAAAAAGGGACGTGTCGCCCAGTCGGGATCGAGGTCTGGCGACAGCATCTGTCGCTCGGTCGTGGTTGCCTAGTCGGTTCTGAATAACCGGCTATGCCGGAACGCCGACGGATTCCAGTGCGCCTAGCGCCGGGCGGTGATCACCCAGACGCGAGAGCAGCCACT
>NZ_JAJNRD010000134.1:0-314 GCF_022228055.1 Halorhodospira sp. 9621 | reverse complement strand
CCCGCCGTATTCATGACTACGCCTAGCTGGCCGTTCTTGCGGGTGGGCTAGGGCCCACGACTGGGCAGTACCTGACCACCTCGGCGCATGAGCTGTCCCGCAGAAGGGGCCCTGGGGCTTGCTGAAGGCATCATTCTGCGGTCTTGGGGGCTGTGAATAGCCACGCGGCCATAGGGCAGCACCGCCGGTACTTATCCAGCGGCGGGTTCGGCCCCTTTGCACGGCCAAGTTGCCCTGCTATCCCGGTGCGGGATACGCCCGCGTGAGACGGCGCAGGAGCGCGCGCCAGTGAGAGGCGGCCCGCCGTTCCAGGA
>NZ_JAJNRD010000133.1:0-314 GCF_022228055.1 Halorhodospira sp. 9621 | reverse complement strand
GCTGTAGACCCTGTGGCGCTCGGCGGCAGCTCGAAGCTTCCGCGGCCACGGGACCTGCAGGTCGTATGCATCGATCAGCGCGGCATAGCCTACTGGCGTAGCACGCTCAGGAAGCCGTAGCCCACGAAAGATGGTTACAGCCCCTGAAAAGCGTTGTTCTGAGCGTTTTTCCATGAAGAACGATTATGAGATCGGTCCACTCCGTGGGCAAGCGCGATACGCCGGAGTGTCCTCTGTGGGGTGGCAAAACTTGGGTGGTTATTCCCCGGTCAGGAGGCCGGTCCGTGGTGGCGGCCGGAGCTCGCGCCCCGCCG